>CANRKS010000011.1 GCA_947631285.1 uncultured Bacilli bacterium
TCTCGGTAGCTGATCATAAATATTTTGAAAGACAAGATGATGATATTTATTTAGAAGTTCCTATTACAATTACGGATGCTATACTAGGTTGTAAAAAAGAAATACCAACTCTTGATGGAAGTGGTTATATAGAAATAAAACCAGGAACGCAAAATTATACTAAATTAAAACTTAAAGGCAAAGGAATAAAAGGTATTAACAGTAGAGTACCCGGAGATATGTATGTAGTAGTAAATGTTATTATTCCCACTAAGTTAACTAAAACGCAAAAAGATTTATTAAAAGAACTTTCCGAAACTGATTTAGAAACTGAACCAGAATTTAAGGATTTCAAAAGGTCATTAAAATAATGACTTTTTTTGATGCTGTTTTTCTAAGAGTCTTTTTATGTTATACTATTAAATAGTAAGTATAAAAAGGTATTGACTCTTCCCTTAAGGGTAGATGTATATTGATATCGGAGGAAAAATTATGATAAAAATTGGTGATTTTGCAAATTTATTTAATGTTTCAATTAAAACTGTAAGATATTATGAAAAGATGGGATTAATTGTTCCTAAATATGTTGATATTTATACGGGATATAGATATTTTGATGAAGAAAACATCAAGATTATGCAAGAAATTTTAGCCTTAAAAAAACTTGGTTTTACTCTTGAAGAAATTCATAATTTTGATAAAGTGATAATAAAAGATAAAATAAAGGATCTAAAGAAAGAATTAAATAATATTGAAAATAAAATAGCTAATTTAGAAAAGTTTTCTCTAAAAGGAAAGGAGGTTTTGAAATTGAGTGAATTTGTAAATGATGAAAAAGCTGTAGGAAAATGGAGTTTGTTAGGTGTTTCCGAAAATATAAATCTAGCCAAGGAAGAAAAATATATGGAAGATGATTATAATATTAAAGATTTATATTTACTTCCTAATGGCAAAGAATATTGGATTATACATTGGACAAAGGGAATTATTTATATTAATGAAGTATCTTGCCCTTATGAAATTGTAGATAATAAAATGTATATAACAATTAAGGATCCTATAAATAAAGAAGAATCAAAGGTAGCTACTTATTATAATGTCGATCGAGAAGAATATGATATTGAGAGTATTAAATATAAAGATGATACTAATATTGAATTTGAAGAAGATAAAGAAGTAGTGGGAATTTGGAATTCTATTGATTTTGTAAATAACCTTAATAGTTTTAATCCCGAAAAATTACAATCTTCAAAAGAAAATTTATCACTTGATAAAATTATATTTGAACAATCTGGAGAAGTGCATATAAGATATAAAGAAAATAATTATATGCGTGATAGTAAATATACCAAAGGATATATAAGTAATTTGATATTACCAGATACTTTATGTAAATATGATATTCAAACATTTAATAATAAAAAATATCTTATTGTTGAATGGAAAAGTGGCGACTATGTTTTTGGAAAAGTCATTAATGGCTATTACGTTTTAGAAAAACAAGAATAAAAAATAAACTAAATTTTAATAATGAAATTATAATTGGAGAGTTGAAATTTATGGAATATAAATTAGAGGATTTAGAGTCAATTGTCAAATTGGCAGCAAGTGATGATTTTATTAAAAAAATAATTAGAAGTTATTTAACTATTGATCCCCAAAAATTTAAAAGTTCTAGTGAGCTTTATGAGTTAATTTATAATCAGATGAGAGTAGATCCAAATAGTGTTGGTAAAATTAATGAAAATGATAGAGTAGATCTGGTAAGGGAAGTTCAAAAAGATGCTTTAGCTTGGAATCCAAATGCCAGTAATCCTTTAAAAGAACAACCGGGATTTTTCACTTTTAAATCTTGGCATATATTAGGAGGTCAAAAAATACCTGATAATGAAATGAGACATAGAATTTATATAAATTCTAAAGCTGAAAATCTTATGGCTATAACTAAAGAAATTTATGAAGAAATGAAACAAAAAGGTATTCCGTTTTATTTTAAAATCCAAGGCAAAATGAATGACGAATATTTAGCCGAGAAAGGATTTAAAGATAGTTTTGTATTATATACATCAACTCCCCTTTTAGATGACACTATAAAAACATTACTAGAAGTAGAAAAGAAACATCCTGAATTAATTCAAAATTGTAATGAGCCATCTGAATTAGTAGGTAAAATTAATAATTGGTTGGGATATGCATCGGAAACGGAAGTAGTAAAACATTCTTATACATCAAATGTCTGCATAGCGGTCGCTAATGCCATTGAAAGAAGTGTTCAAGATTGGTGTCAAGGTCATGGTGATATAAAAATAGGAAATACGACAATTAAAGAATATTATGATAATATGATGTGGGATGAAATGAAAACTAAAACCCAAGTATTAGTATCAAATATTCCTAAAGTGGATAAGACGTTTTCTCAAAAATTATGTGATACAGCTCGAGAAGAATTGGTTAAAGTTGGCTTAAATCCTGATAATATCTGTATGACTGATATTGCTTCAAAAGAAATAAAAGCAAAAGTAAATTCTTCTAAATCGCAAGTTAAAGGTTTTGATCAAAGAAGTCCGGAAGAAATTGCTCTTGCTGAAAAAATAAAATACAAAAATTTAAGTATTAAAGAACAAAAAGAATTAGAAAGAGTAAATAGTAAAGCTCTTGTAAGAGTAAGAGTCAAAAGAAATGATAATAATGATCATGCAAATATATCAAATGGCTTTACTAATGCAATAATTATTACAGTGATAACAATACTCACCGCCTTAGTTATTGCTATTAAAATTTTCTTAAATAGGTAAGTATGGAAAAAGATTATATTAAAGAAATTATGGATGTTTATAAAAAGGTAATGGAACTATATTCAGAAGCTAATGATAAAATGATTCAATTTGTAACTAAAGCTTCTGAATTTGTTCTTGTGTCAGAAAATTTATATCAAATTGAAAGAACTATTAAATTAAATAAAATTTCTCTAAAAGCCTATATTTTAGATTCAAATTGTTGTAAATCATTAGCGGGTAATAATATTTCTAATTATTCTATAAATGAATTAAAAGATTATTTAAAAAAATATGAACAAGCAAAAGGTGAAATGTGTGATATATATTTTTTGGCAATAAATATTTATGAGTTATTAGAGAAAATAGAAACATTAGTAGAGGAAAGAATAGATCTTGAATTAACTGAGATGAGTAAGTTAATTAATAAAGTTAATGATATCAGAAATGCTCCTAAAGACGAACTAGAAAATTTATATTTACAAATAAAAAATCAATTAATAAATAATTTTCTAAAGCCAAATTTAATTAATATTGAAGTCTATAATAATTGTCTGTATATGATAAATGATATTTTTAATTTTTATATAAGTGGTTATCCCAATATTCCCGAAGAGTATTTTGACAATTAATAAATAATTTTACAACTGTTTACAACAAAAATAGTGTCAAAAATTGACACTGGGGGGGGGTGTTATATAATAACCATATAAGACAGGAAAGGTGTTGTTAATAATGATTTTTATTAACAATAATATATGGTTATGAATGAAAGATATAATAAACAAATTGAATATTAGAAATATCATGTTAATTTTAATTCTTATTTTAATTGTATCTTTTACAATCTGGGGAATAGCAGGAACTCATGCTTTTTATGAAAAAAATTATGAAATATTAATATTAAGTGGAAAGATTGGAAATTTTGCAAGTAAAACAAGTGGGGAAGGAATACCTGAAGGAAGGGCAATTTCTGATTTAGTAGTTCAAATATATTTACAAGATCAGTCAGATGATAAGAAATATAATTTGGTGACACATATGCCTGTTTTTGGCTATGAATTAGATGAAGAATTAAGTAATTGTAATCCAGATAAAAATACCCTTAATTATACAGATTATAGTTTAAAAGATGGCAAAATAACTTTTTCAGTTCAAGATACTAATGGAACAAACGGTCCAAAACAAGTAATATGCCATATTTATTATAAAAGAAGTAGTAATGCTAATATAACGGTATATGCCCTTTTAGAAGATAATGAATATGGAATACATGAACATGATGGAAAAATGTATAGGTTTGTCGAAAGCAATTCAAATTTAAGTGCCTTAATTAGTTCAAATTATACTTATAATAGTGCAACATGTGTAAATCCCGGAACAAATATAACTGGATATACCGATAATAAATTTATATTTACAACTGATAATCCAAATACATGTTATGTATATTTTAATAAAAAGATATAGAAAAGAGAGGAAAATAGCAAATGAAAATATATAAAGTAGCAATCATTATATTAATAATAACTGAAGTTATATTTTTTCATCTTTCATATAAATCATTTAAAAATGAAAATAATTCATATGAAATAAAAAAGACAAGTTATGAAGGAAAAGAACCAATAAATACTTCAAATAAAATGTTTGCATATTTCATTGATGATGGAACAGGTAACTTTCAAGAAAATAATGATAGAACATCATGGCCAAATGCAGAAGAATATGCATATTTAAAATCAGAATGTTACGATGGAGATGGAAACAAATTAAATGCTTCAGAAGTAGTAACTTTTGATGGAAGTACATTTAAAGCTACAGTTAATACATCAACAACAATTTATTGTTACATGTATTTTGCTAAAATTGATACACCACTAGGATTAGTTGTAAGGAATTCGGGATCTGCTGGTACAAAATCATTTGAAGAATCTGAAAAAGTAGAAGCCAGAGATACAGCATTAAAGTCAGCAGGCGTAGCAGAAGAAGATTTAGATAGTTTAAGAAGATTTGTTGGAGATTATACAAAAGTAACAGATAACTTTGTTTGTTTTGGAACAAAGGATCAAGATACCTGTTTACAAAATAAAGATAAATACATGTACAGAATCATAGGAATAGATAAAAATGATAGAGTAAAGCTAATAAAGGCAACAAAAATATACGATGGCAGTAAAGGAACGATAAGATGGCATAATACAGCGGGAGTAGAATGGGATGCATCAGACTTATTCCTTGGATTAAATGGGCAAATTAATCAGCCAAACAAAAAATATTTTATAGGGAGCACAGATTTCCCATATATGTCAGATACAAACTGGACAAATTTAATCGCAACAGATATAACATGGTATAAAGGATCAGGAGTTGATTCATCATCTACAGGAGAAGACTTTTACAAGCAAGAACGTCAATTATCATTCTCTGGTTCAGAAACAGCAAAAATTGGTTTAATGTATGTAAGCGATTATTATTATGCTTCTAATGGCGACTTCAAAAACGGGTGGTTGCTTGTTCAATTTGGTGTAACGACAAATACACTAACAGAGACAATGGGACATAAATTAGCTAACCCGCTAGCTGAATCGGAATGGACGATGGTGACCCACGACACCGCTGAGGCGTGGTTTGTGTACCCTCCGAAAGGTATGAGGGTTTACTCATTCGCTGAGGGAGGTACCGTGGTGGCTCGCCCCGTCTTCTATTTAAAAAATACTGTTAAGTTTACAAATGCAAAGGGTATCGAAAGTGATCCATATATGATTGTAAACACCGCAGTCAGTTAATTGCCAAGAAGACGCAAAAATAAACATCTTAACACAAGAAAGATATTATGATGTCTTTCTCTTTTTTTGTCGTATTAAGAGAAGTTTTGCTAACTTTTGTCGAAAGTATTGTCAGAAATAATTTTTAAATATAAAATAGCACCCTTATAAAGAAGGAGTGCTTTATGAAAAAGAAAATAATTAAAATAGTTATAGTTATTGTTGTTCTTTTATTACTTGGAGGATTATTAAGTGTAGTAATTATAAATAATATTAAAAAAGTAAATATTTATAAAATTAGTAGTGATAATAAGGATATTAAAATAAATGGATTATTAGTTAAAACTAATGATGATTTATTTATGGGAGTAGCGCTTGATCGTAATTTAAATAATAATTATAAAAAAGAATTATATCGAAGGGAAGGAGAAGAATTATTAGCTATAACTTATCAATATGATTTAGTTGTAAGTAATTATGAATTATATAATTATTATATAGATCCCAGTTATCATTATTATATAAGAATATATAAAGATGATAATTTACAAGAATATGAAGATATTAATTTAAAAATAGATATAGGATATCAAAATAATAAAAAGAAAAAAGAAAATTATAATGGAAATAGTATCTTAGAAAAATCTAATAATTTTAAAGAAAAAATCCAATTTAAATTAAATAATGGGGATGGAACTTATTTTTATGAATTAAGTAATAATCAATTTTTTGATTATCTTCCAGAATATGATATTTTAATTTATAATGGTTTGAATAGTGATGGTAATAAAGATGAATTTACTTATGATTTTAATAGATTAACTTTAATGTATGTTTGTGATGATAAAGAAAAAGATTATTATATTCTTTATTCTAGTGATAGAGATGATTTTTGTAGTAAAAAAGATTGTCCAGAAATTAAAACCAAAAAAGAATTATTTGAAAGCTTAATAAATGAGTTATTTCAAAGTGAAAATCGTGTTCCATAAATTGACATATTTTTTGCTTTTCGCTATAATGTCTATAAGGGATGATGCTATATGAAACCAGTATCTTTAGTAAAATTAAAAATGAAAAGTATCTATAAGACGACTTTAACATTTATTGGTTTCTTAATTGTTTTAGTTCTAACAATTGGCATTTTATATTTATTTTATGATAAGGTTCTTGATACCACTAATAATATTGAAGTTAATGGAGCTTTATCAATTAATTATGTTGATGGTAAGACATTTAATACTGAGAGTAATGGAGAACTTAAATTTTCTGTTTCTAACAGTGGTAATGATGTTGAGTATTATAATATTGTCTTTTTAAAGGTTAGAGGTAAGGGTAGTTATCGGCTTTTATATAATGATACAGTGGTAATGGAAGGGGCTTTAGAAACAACTGATGAAGTAGTTACAGACTCAATTAGTATTGATGCTTTAGAGACGAAAATATATACCTTAGAGCTTACTAAAAATAGTGATGCTGATTTAAAAGGCCTTTTAAATGTTCGACTTCAAAAAGGAAAAGCTGAAACTTTTGCCGATACTATTTTAAAGAATAATTCAGCCAGTGAAAATACTTTAACAAAAGTAGGAAGTGAAATAGCTTTAGAAAATGAAGGATTAATTAAAAGTAGTGATGATATTGGGGTTTCTTATTATTTTCGGGGTAATATTCCTAATAATTATGTTAAAATTAATGATTTAATTTGGCGAATAGTTCGTATAAATGGTGATGGGACTGTTCGAATTGTCTTAGATAATTTAGTAAAAAATACAATTAATTATTATAATAGTAATGATTTAAAATTGAATTTTAATGATTCAGCTATTTATCCTTTCTTAAATAGTTGGTTAGAAGAAAATTTGCGAAATTATACTAATTATATAGCTAATACTAGATATTGTAATGATGTTAGTTATGCCGATGATTATACATACCTAACTTATACAAGAATAATGACTAATAAGATTCCCACTCTTAACTGTTTAAGCAATCCTATAACTAGTAAATTAGGTATTTTATCAATTGATGAAGTTATTATGGCGGGGGCTAGTCCAACCGAAAATAATCGTTCTTATTATTTGTATAAAGATAGTTTTGCTGATTCTTGGTTTACGATGAGTGGGGCTAAAGGAAATGAAAACAGTTTAAATTTATTTATGGTCGATCAAAATGGTAAAATTAGAACAGATATCGTGGGAAGTACTTATCATAGTGTAAGACCAGTTATTAATCTAATTAAAAATATTGAAGTAACTGGTAATGGCACTATTGATGATCCTTATCAAATAAAAGAATAATTTGCCATGTGTAAATATTTATGCTATAATAAGTGTCAACATTTGCAAAATTATATGTAAAGCAAATGTGTGGCTCTTATTTTTATTTGGGCTAAGTGATAAAATATATATGTGGTGATAAAAATGAAATTATTTAGTGATATGCTAATTTTTATTAGATCCTTAAGTTTCGTAGATATTGTCTTTTTTGTTGCCATCATCATCTTATTAATTCTTTTAGTTACTCTTGTTTATTTTGTTAAAATAAATAATGATGTTCTAAAAGAAGACGATTTTTTTCAGGATTTAAAAGAAGATGTAAATGAGAAACCAGAAGTTATGAAAATAGAAGAAGCCAAGGAAGAAGAAAAAGAAGAATATAACGATGAAGAAGGGGAACTTTTAGATTTAAAAAGTTTAACAGAAAAATTAAAAGCAGAAGAGCATCATCCCTTAGGTATTGCTGAATATGAAAAAGATCAAGAAGAAAAAGCAATTATAAGTTATGATGAATTATTGCAAAAGAAAAATAAATATGCTGTTAATTATGAAAAAGAAGAAGTTTTAGATGATTTAGTAGTTAAAAAAGTAGATTTAAATGATTTAGTTAATAAAAATATTGTTGATGAAATAAAAGAAGTAAGAGTAATTAGTTATGAAAAAGAAGAAGCCTTTTTAAATGCTTTAAAAGAACTTAATAAATTACTCAATTAAAAGGGTGGTTTTATGTTAGTTTATATTGAAACTTTCGGTTGTAAAGTTAATGCTTATGAATCAAACTATATAAAACAGTCACTACTTGCTAGTGGCTTTCTTTTAGCATCTTCTTATAAAGAAGCTGATATAGTTATTGTTAATACTTGTACAGTTACAAATACGGCAGATAGTAAATGCAAAAAATATGTAAGAAGGATAAAAAGAGAAAATCCTAATTGCCTTTTAGTGGTGGCGGGTTGTAGTGTTCAAAATAATAAAGAAGACTATAGTAAGATGGATATAGATATTTTAATAGGTAATCGCTATAAATCTAAGATTCCTGAGTTAATTAATAATTATTTAGAAACTAAAGAAAAATATTGTTTTGTTGATAATAATCGTGATTTAAATTTTGAAAACATGGAAATTGAGACTTTTAATCATACAAGAGCATTTATTAAAATTCAAGATGGTTGTGATAATTTTTGTTCTTATTGTATTATTCCTTTTATGCGAGGCAAATGTCGGAGTAAAAATTTTGATGATGTTATAAAAGAAGCTAAAAAGCTATCTTTAAATCATCAAGAAATCGTTTTAACAGGTATTCATACTGGTTCTTATAATGATAATGGTAAAGATCTAGTTGATGTTATAAATGCTATTTCCGAAATACCGGAAATTAAAAGAATTAGATTATCTTCTGTTGAAATAACAGAACTTAATGATAAATTTATGATGATGCTTAAAAATAATTCTAAGTTTTGTAATCACTTACATATTCCTATGCAAGCGGGAAGTAATCATGTATTAAGTTTAATGAATCGAAAATATGATGTCGATTATTTCTTTAAAAAGATTGCCGAGATTAGAAATATAAGACCCGATATAGCAATATCAACTGATATAATTGTCGGATTTCCCGAAGAAAATGATCAAGATTTTTTAGATACTTATGAAAATGCGCAAAAGCTTAAATTTAGTAAAATTCATGTTTTCCCTTATTCTAAAAGAAATGGTACTAAAGCTAGTTTAATGAAAGAAGTATCTAGTAAAGAAAAGACTAATCGGGCTCATAAACTTTTAGAATTATCAAATATTTTAGAAAAAGAATATAATGATTCATTTAAAGGAAAAACTCTTGATATTTTAGTAGAAGAAGTAAAAGATGGAAAAAGTATTGGCCATTCTTCTAATTATATTAGAGTAGAAGTAAATAAAGAATTAGAAAAGAATAAAATATATAATATAGTTTATAAATAAGAGATGATACTCTTATTTTTTACATTATTTTGACGTCCAGTTCCAACAAATTTTGAACGAAAATTGACACTGGGGGGGGGTGTTATATAATAACCATATAGGATAGGAAAGGTGTTGTTAATAATAAAAATTATTAACAACAATAGATGGTTATGAATGAAGAAAATAAAAATAAAATATTTATTGGAACTTTAGTGGCAGTCATAACATTAGTAATTGCTGTAATTGGTGCAACTTATGCCTTCTTTTCCTTAAATGTAAGTGGAGATGCCACTAATACTAATGTTGATATTGAAACAGGTAATGCTGATGTTGTATCAATAAATCAAGGAGTAAATAATATGCATATCAATTTAACAGTTTCTGATATGGCTGAAAATAATCCAAATAAAGCATATTATGCAACTGTTACTGATGATAATTATAAATTAACCGAAGGAGAAGGAACCTTAACATTTGCCACAATTACAGGAACAAATAAAGAAGCAAGTGATTGTACCGCCAAAGTAACAATCACAATGGATACAAGCAATGACTCCATGGGTAAAGCCTTAAAACAAGGAGATGCTGAAGTATATATTACATCTGGTGAAACAAAAGAAACAATAGACTTATATGATTTATTAATTGAAGAATTACCTACTTCCGTAACAAAAGAGATAGAAATAGAGTTAAGTGTAAGTGAAAGTGCTGAAGCATCAATAACCGGATATTTAAAAGTAAATAATACAGATTCGGATCAATCATATTTAGCGGGTAAAACATTAAATATCACCATAAAAGTTGATAATTTAAAATGTAAAGCTAGTGAACCAAATTTAGCAAATACTTGTAGTAACTACGATAATTTGGAAGAATGTTTTGCAAATAAAGACATTAATATAACTAGTTTAACAGATGAGCCAGTCGGTGGAATGTATAGATATCAAGGAACAGATAATGTATCAAACTGGATCTGTTTTGGAACAAGTGATCAAAAAGAATGTAAAAATAATATAGATAAATACATGTACAGAATAATCGGAGTAACTGATGAAGGACAATTATATTTAATAAAAGAGACATTCTTAAAAGAAGGAAGCGGAACAACATTCTCATGGAATGATAAATATTACACATCAGGAACAAATGCATATACTTGTGTTGATAAAAAATGTCCAGAATGGGGACAAAATAATTTATTCAAAAGACTAAATGGAACAAGTAATGGAACAACTCAAGGTACCGGAAGTTATACTAATGGTGCCAATACAGATATCTTTGTAGATAGTAGTGAATATGAATACCTAAAATCAGGAGATAGTAATGGTGGAGAATCACCAAGCGAATGGTATAATTTAATAGCAAATCATGAATGGATGTATGGGGATATAGGAGATACAGCCCCACTAAATACATATAAAGGACAAACATTGTATGAAATAGAAACAGGAAATGCAGATGTAAAACATTTTGTAGGGCCAGCTGGAAGTAATACAGAAGAAACATATAGATGGACAGGAAAAACAAGTGGAAAAATAAGTTTAATGTATGTACACGATTATTATTATGGTTACTATGATGGTTCTACAGAAGGTAGCAGAGGAAGTGCTGGAAGTAATAGTGAATTAAAGGATAGCTGGTTGTTCTTCCGAAAAGATGGATACAATACGTCTGATAATCATGAATGGTTAGTCACTCGCCATGGCTTGCGCAGTTTAGGTGACCCGGCGGTTCTCGCGTTCACCGTCAATGAAAGCGGTGACTGGGGCCGTACCCTCCTGTCGAACGCGCGCGGCGTCCGCCCTGTCTTTTATGTAGATCCTAGTATAATGTTAACTGGTAAAGGAACTACTGATGAGCCATTTGTTATTTCTCTTCCTGAATAATCTTATTTGTAAATAAAAAAAGATATTTTGCTTAGAACAAGATATCTTTTTTTAAGTTAATTAAAATTTACGATATAAGCCTATGGCTTTTCCTAGAATAACACAATTATCTAAAATAATTGGTGCCATTGTATCATTTTCAGGTTGTAATCTGATATGACCATTTTCTTTATAAAAAGTTTTGATTGTGGCTTCATTTTCCATAGTCATAGCTACTACAATATCACCATTTTTGGCTGTACTTTGTTTTTGAACAATCACATAATCACCATCATATATGCCAGCATTAATCATACTTTCACCACTTACATGAAGGGTAAATATGGTAGCTGTTGCTGGTACTAATGAAGCTGGAATATCAAAAAATTCATTAGGTTGTTCAATTGCCGTAATCGGATTTCCCGCGGTAATTTTTCCTAAAAGGGGAACTTTTACGACATCTTCATTAGTTTTTAAATATTCATTTTCACATAAAATTTCAATCGTTCTAAATTTATTGCTTGTTGTTTTGATATAACCTAAACTTTCAAGATTTTTTAAATGAACAAAAACCGTTGCCGGACTGTTTAGGCCAACTCCTTTACAGATTTCTCTAATAGCAGGGGGATATCCATGATCTGCTGTATATTTTTTGACAAAATCAAGAACATCTTTTTGTCTTTTGGTAAGTTCTTCTGTATTCATTATCTCATCTCCTTAAAAACATTTTACAACAATTAGTGCATAATGTCAAACAAATGTTTAGAAAAACATAATTTTGCTTTTTGACTCTTGAAAGCAAACAAACGTTTTGCTAAAATAATTTTAGAAAGAAGGAGTGATAATGAAAAAAAGATTGATGCATTTGGGAGGCTTAATTTTATTTTATGCCGTCATAGTTTTTGGAGTATTGCTCCTGAATGCTAGGTTCTATTATTTAAATAATAATACTGATTATAATACAATCATAACAATGAATGACTAAATTCATTGTTTTATTTTTCAAAAACGTTTATAATAATAGAGAAAGGTAGTAAAGATGAAAAAAGTTTTAGTGTTATATGCTCGATATGGTTCAGGACATGCTGCTATTGCTCAATATGTTGCTAATTATATAAAAGAAAAAAACAATAAATGTGAAGTAACACTTTTAGACATTAGTGATTTTGGTAATTGGCTAGGTCGAACAGGAGTTAAAGTTATGGATTTTGTTGGTAAATATCGTCCAGCTTTAATTTTTGATTTTTTCTATGAACTTATGGATCATAAAATTTCGACATTTGGCCATAATGCTTTTGCTAAAAAGAGTTATGATAATAAAAAGTTAAGAGATATGATTGCTAGTATCAATCCAGATATTGTTATTTCTACTCATTTTTATTGTAGTAATATTATTACTTATTATAATAAATTAGGAATCACTAATACTAAACTATTTACAATTATTACTGATTATCGTTCTCACGAATGTTGGATTAGAAATAAAGACTTAGAAGATGGCTATATAGTAGGTAATGAAGTAGTTCGGGAAGAATTAATTTCCAGAGGTGTAGATAGTAAAAAAATATTTGCTTATGGTCTACCTTTAAATTTACAAAAAATAAATAATTTAGATAGTAGAGAAGAAATTTTAAAAAGATATAAAATTAAAGGGGATAAGAAAATCTATTTGTTTTTTGGCGGTTCTTCAGCAGGTAGTATGTATTATTATGATTATTTTAAATGTTTAGCTAAGTTGGATTTAAACGCTGATACAATTTTTATAAGTGGTAATAATGCAAGATTAAAAGAAAAATGTGATAATTATGTTTTAAAAAATAATATTACTAATATTAAAGTTTTAGGCTATTCAAAAGATGTCTTGAACTTAATGAAGATTAGTGATTTAGTTATTTCTAAACCTGGGGGAGCAACAGTAACTGAATGCTTAGAGATGCGAGTACCTTTATTATTAGTTCCTGGGGTTGGGGGCCAAGAAAAATATAATGCTAGATTTATAAGCAGAAAGAAATATGGACTTAAAGTTCGGAATGTTGTGGCTTTTAAAAGAGTTTTAAAAAGATTAGAAATAAGTACTCTTCCTTTAAAAAGAGCTAAAGAGAGATTAAATAAATTGGATAATAATGATGCAGTAGAAAAAATTAATAATTTAATTAATAGAGTATAGGAAGTTTGGTAGTATGAGTAAAAGAGAAAATTTAATTATAAGAAATTTACAAATGTTAAGCTTAGATATGATTAAAGAAGCAAAAAGTGGTGATGTTGGTTTAACAATGGCATCCGCTAAGGTATTTTATACTTTATATATGAAGCATTTAGTATTTGAAGCTCATAAACCCAATTTTATTAACCAAGATCGAGTTTTAGTAGGAAGTCGTTTTATGCCTTTATACTATGCTTCTCTTTACTTGTTTCAAAAAAGTCTATCAATTGAAAATTTAAAAGATTATAAGAAATTTTCTTCTATAACGCCCGGTTATCCTTCTTCCATTACTCCCTCTGGATTTGGAGGAAATCATTCTTATGGAAATGTAATTGGGATGGGCGTTGGCATTTCTTTAGGAAATAGATATTTAAATTCATTAATCAAAATAGAAGATAAAAAAAATAATTTGTTAAATTTTAAAACTTATGTTGTTTGTACGATGCAAGATTTAATGAGTGGTATAGCTTATGAATCTTTATCATATGCTAGTGCTAATGATTTAAAAAATTTTATCATTATTGTTATTAATGATGGTATAAGTAGAGATAGTGGTCTTAAAACAACTTTTACCGAAGAATTAACGGATCGTTTTATTTCTTTAAATTTTGATATAGACGTTATTAATGATAATTTAAGTTCTCTTGATGGAGCCATTGATGATGCTAAACATAATAAAAAGCCAACCGTTATTGTTGTCAATACAATTTATGGAGAGGGTACAAGTAGAGAAGACTCTAATGAAAAATATAATGAACCATTAGATGATGAAGAAATGAATAGTTTAAGAAGTGAATATGGTTTAAAAGCGCCTTTTATGGTTTTAGAAGAAGTAAAAATGGAGATAAAAGAATCTTTAAATAAAAGATTAGGTAGATATATTGAAAGATGGCATGAATTAAAAGAAGAAAGTCTAGATGATTTAAAAATAAAAGAAATTATTGACTTTTTAGAAATAGGAAAAGCTAAATTATCTTTTAAAGCCGAAAATATTAAAATAAATGATAATTATGAAGAAGAATTAGTTATAAGCAATAGCAAAATATTAAATATTTTGGCTAGTAAAAGTCCTTTTGTTTTATGTGGAAGTAATGATAATTTTATCTATACGAAAGCAAGTATTAATAAATCATCTATTATGAGTAAAGATAATCCAACTGGTAGAAATATTTTATTCGGAGCAAGAATGCTTGCTATGGGAAGTATTTCTTTAGGTTTAGCGTCTCTTGGCTTTAAGGTTTTTCTCAGTGCTCCTTTAGTAGATGAAAATACGCTAAAACCTTTTATCAAAATAGCAACCCAAAATAGTTTACCTGTTAATTATATTTTTACTAATGATACTTTTTTAAAGACTTATGAAAACACGGGTTTAAGTGCTTATGAAGAAATAAGTGATTTGAGAAGCATGCCTAATTTAATTAATTTTCGGCCGGCCGATATTAATGAAATCTTAGGAGTATATGAAATATTAAGTAATTATTATAAAACAAGTACCATTATTATTAGTAATGAAAATGCTAAAAAATTAAGTGGCACTAATCCTAAATATGTTATCGCGGGAGCTTACCGAGTAAGAAAAGAAAGAGAAGATGCCAATGCGATTATTATCACCAGTGGTAGTGAGGTTCCCCTTGCCTTAAGACTTGCTCAAGAACTTGCTCCTTATGGTTTAGATATTAGAGTTATCTCAATGCCATCTGCTGAACTATTTGCCAGTCAAAGTCCTAAATATAAAAGTGTTTTAATTCCTCGTAACGTTAAAACTTTTACATTAGAGTTTTCTTCCAAGGATTTCTTCTATCGTTATGCTACAAGTGAAGAATATATTTTAGGTTTAACTAATTATCCTGAAGGAGGAAGTAAAGAAGAAATATTAAGTGCTCATAATTTAGATATTGATTATTTAAAATCTCAAATTTTAAAATTGATGAAAAGTTAATTCTTCGCCATTGTTTGACAAAAAAATCCTTTAGTATTTTATATAATAAACTAAAGGTGATTTAGGTGAGGACATTTTATATTTTTAAAATTAAAAGAGAAATGGCTATTTTAACGAAAGAGATTCCTTATAATTTATATAAAACGATTGAAGGTATGTATTACATTGATAGTTTTAATATGGGAACCTCTTTTAAAATTTATGATGAAATATTTGATTCTTTTGATCCCTCTTATTTAAATAAAAGAATTTATAATTTATTTAAAAATAATCGTTATTATAAATATTATGAGAAAAAACATATTATTTATAATCGGTATAAACCAGAAGAAAGTATTTTAAAAGTATATAATAGTCATATGGTTTTAAAAAGTAATGTCATAAATCCAACTCTTTTATTAAATTATTTAATGACGGATAATTTATTTGTCTGTGATTTTAAAAATAAAGATTATTTTTGGTTAAATGAGTTTGTACGATAAATGATAATGTGATAAAATAAAAATAGTGATGAATAATGAAGTTTAAATTAAATGACTATATTATTGAATATGAAGTAATAAAAAAAGATAATAAAAATCTTTATTTTCGTTTTGATGAAAATTGTAAATTAATTATCACCGCGCCACGATTTATAACTGATATGGAAGTAAAAAATTTAATTACGAAAAATTCTAGTGCAATTTTAAAGATGTATGAAGAAGCAAAAATAAGAGAAGAAAAAGTAGGGGAATTTTATTATTTAGGAAAAACATATCAAGTTACTTTTGATAATCGCCTAAGTGAAGTTGTGTTTGAAGATGATACGATCGTTGGCCATGATGAAGCAGCAATTAATAAGTTTTATGATGATGAATGTAAACGTATTTTTAATGAAGAAATAGAAATCTGTAAAAAATGTTTTAGTAATCTTCCTTCCTTTACTTTAAAAATAAGAAAGATGCGGACTAGATGGGGAGTATGTAATCCTCAAAAACAAACAATTACTTTAAATAGTGATTTATTAAAAAAAGATATCTCTTTAATTGATTATGTTATTATTCATGAAATGGCTCATTTTTATGAAGCCAATCATAGTAAAGAATTTTGGCAAATAGTCGAAGAAGCTATTCCTGATTATAAAGAAAGAAGAAAAAAATTAAGACATTTTATTTAAGCTAGAGAATAACTCTAGTTTTTTTAGTATTAATTCTTGTCAAAATAAAGTCATTTTAGTATACTAAAAGTGTGGTGGTTTTAGATGGTAATTACGAGTTCTAATAATGAAAAAGTAAAATATTGGGGACGTTTAAAATTAAAAAAATATCGTGATCAAGAAAATTTATTTTTAATTGAAGATGAGCATTTATTAAAAGAAGCTCTTAAAAAAAATTTAGTTAAAGAAATAATTACTACTAATAATGAATTAACTTATGATCTACCCATCTATTATGTTAATGATAAAATAATGAGTTTACTATCTAGCCAAGTAACTAGCGCTAAAATAATTGGTGTATGTGAGAAAATTAAAGAAAGAGCTTATCAAGATCGCCTTATTATTTTAGATAATATTCAAGATCCTGGTAATTTAGGAACAATTATGCGAAGTGCAGTGGCTTTTAATTTTGATACTATTGTTTTATCTAATGATTCTGTTGATATGTATAACCCGAAAGTAATTAGATCATCAGAAGGAATGCTTTTTAATATTAATGTTATAAGAACGGATATTAAAAGTTTTTTAAATAATCTAGATTCTTCTTATTTAAAGATTACAACAGACGTTAAAGGGGGAGAAGATATTAGGAAAATTAATAGTGATAAACTAGCGCTTGTCATTGGTAATGAAGGTTCTGGCGTATCTAAGGAAGTTGCTAGTTTATGTGATAAGTTAGTGTATTTAAAAATGACACAAGAGTGTGAAAGTTTAAATGCGGCGGTGGCAGCTAGTATCTTGATGTATGAGGTTTATCATGGATAATTATATTTTAGTTGGTAAAATAGTTAATTCTTTTGGGATTAAAGGAGAAGTTAAAATTATTTCTGATTTTGAATATAAGGAAAGAGCTTTTAAAGAAAATAATTATATATATATAGGACCTCAAAAAGAGGAAGAAAAAATTAAAACTTATCGGGTTCATAAAAATTATGATTTAATTAGTTTGGAAAAATATGATAATATTAATGATATTTTAAAATATAAAGGTCAAAATGTTTATATTTTAAGAAGTAGTCTCCATTTACAAGACGGGGAATATTTACTTAGTGATTTAATTGGTTATAAAGTATATGATGAAGATAATTTATTAGGCGTTGTAATCGATTATGAAAAAAACAATAATGTTTTATTAAAAGTAAAGGGTGAAAAGAATTTTTACTTACCCTTAATAGATAATTATGTTAAAAAAATTAATAATATAGATAAAGTAATTATTAGCAATCATGGTCGCGATTTAATTTTATAGAAAGGATCTATTATATGCAAATTGATATTTTAACACTTTTTCCTAAAATGTTTGAGGGCTTTTTAACAGAATCAATTATTAAAAGAGCCCTTAATGAAAAATTAGTTACCATTAATATTATTGATTTCCGCAAGTATTCTCCTTTTAAACATCATCAAGTTGATGATACTCCTTATGGTGGTGGAGCTGGGATGGTGTTAATGTGTGAACCAGTAGTCCTTGCAATTGAAGATTTGAAGGGACCAGATTCTTTAGTAATTCTTACTTGCCCACAAGGAAAAGTTTATAATGAAAAAACGGCCTTAGATTTAAAAAAATATAAACATTTAATTATTATATGTGGTCATTATGAAGGATATGATGAGAGAATAAGACAATTTGTTGACTTAGAAATAAGTATTGGGGATTATGTCTTAACTGGTGGAGAAATTCCGGCCATGGCTATTACTGATTCCATTGTGAGATTAATTGATGGGGTTATAACTAAGGAAAGCTACGAAAAAGATTCTTTTTCCAATGATTTACTTGATTATCCAACTTATACCAAACCGAGTAATTTTAGGGGTTTAGAAGTACCTTCCGTTTTACTTAGTGGTGATCATCAAAAGATTGCAGAATATAGATTAAATGAGCAAATTAAAAGGACCAAAGAAAGAAGACCAGATTTAATGGAGGATCAAAATGAAAATAAAAAAGACTAATGGTGAATTTAAAGTTATTGATATTTCATTAGAAGATGGTTTAAAGCTTACTAATCGCATCGGAAGTATAACCATTTATGATGATCCTTTAAAAGAAAAAATTATTGAGCAAAGATTTGCTAAACGATATCGTAATTTATTATATTTAGTAATGAATTTAGATAGTGAAGAAGGGGAAGATAGCGATTTAGTTCGCAGTAAAATTCAAGAATTACGAAATATTTTATTAAATAATTATAGTAAACATATTTCCAAAAATACTTTAAATCATTATTTAAAAATGCTTCTTTTATTAGAAGAAAAAATTAGAGGGAAAGAAAAACATAGAGGGAGGTAATTATGAAATATGAAAAATCTTGTGGGACAATTATTTTTAATCAAGATAATTTAGTTCTTTTAATTGCTGATTTGGATGGCAATTGGGGATTTCCCAAAGGTCATGTTAAAGAAGGAGAAAGCGAAGAAGAGACGGCTTTAAGAGAAACGAAAGAAGAAACTAATTTAGATGTTATAACCCGAGTTTCGCACTTCATAAATAAAAAAAGTTTAATTTTTTATTGAAATTAGGCTTTTCTTTTTAAAT
>CANRKS010000012.1 GCA_947631285.1 uncultured Bacilli bacterium
AGAAATTAAATATATTTTCATGTTCGTTTGTGGCTTAAGCAAACGAAGTGAAGTGGAAAGGAATGTATAGAAAAATGGATAAAATTGTAATTAGAGGAGCAAGAGAAAATAATTTAAAAAATATTGATTTAGAACTTCCTAAAAATAAATTAATTGTCATGACTGGTGTATCAGGAAGTGGTAAAAGTAGTTTAGCTTTTGATACGATTTATGCGGAGGGAGAAAGAAGATATGTAGAAAGCTTATCTGCCTATGCTAGACAATTTATTGGATCGGGAGAAAAACCTGATGTTGATTCAATTGAAGGATTATCTCCAAGTATTTCGATTGACCAAAAAACGACCAATAAAAACCCTCGCTCTACAGTTGGGACGATTACAGAACTTTATGATTATTTAAGATTGCTTTTTTCAAGAATTGGTATTCCATATTGTCCTATTCATAAAATACCTATTAAAAGTCAAAGTATTGAAGAAATGACTAATAAAGTTTTAAACTTAGAAGAAGGAACTAAGATTGAAATTTATGCCCCAGTGGTAAGAGGGGAAAAAGGAACTCATAAAGATTTAATTGAAGATTTACAAAGTCAAGGATTTACCAAAATTAAAGTAAATGGTACTTTATATAATGCGACTGATGAAATAAATTTAGAAAAAAATATTAAAGATGATATTTATGTTTTAATCGATAAGTTGCCCGTTGCTGTAGATGAGCGAAGTCGTATATTTGAAGCCTTGGAAACAAGTTGCAAAATGGCGGGCGGATTAGTAATAATTCGGATTAATGATGAAGAAGATATGTTAATGAGTGAAAATTATGCTTGCCCTTACTGTAATTTTTCGATTAGTAATCTTGAACCAAGAATGTTTTCTTTTAACTCACCATATGGTGCATGTGAAGAATGTAAGGGATTAGGAACTAAACTTAAAATAAGTGAAGATTTACTTATTCCCGATAAAAATAAAAGCATTAAAAAGGGTGCGATTATTGCTATTAATTTAGATAATAATATGTATATGAGTAGTCTTAAGACAGTTGCTGAACATTATAATATTGATTTAGATGTACCCGTTAAAGATATGAAAAAAAGTGATTTAGATATTATTTTATACGGAACTAAAGATGTTATGGATTTTCACTATGTAGCTAAAAATGGTAGTACCAGAGATTCTAAATCAAAATATGAAGGAATTGTTAATAATTTAGAAAGAAGATATTTAGAAACTAATTCATCTTGGATTAGAGAATGGATTGAAGGCTTTATGGTCGAGTCTTTATGCAACCATTGTCATGGAACAAGATTAAAAGAAGAAATTTTAGCTGTTAAAATAAACAAGAAAAATATTTATGAAATGACGGAAATGGCCATCGATGAATTAAGAGATTTTTTAAAAAATTTAAAATTATCAAAAGAAGAGGCAGAAATAAGTAATTTACTAATTAAAGAAATATTAGTCCGTTTAGATTTTTTAATAAACGTAGGACTTAGTTATTTAACTTTAAGTAGAAGCGCAGCTACTTTATCTGGAGGAGAAGCCCAAAGAATTAGATTAGCTACCCAAATAGGTAGTAAATTATCGGGAGTATTATATGTTTTAGATGAACCATCAATCGGTCTTCATCAAAGAGATAATGAAAAACTAATTAATTCTTTAAAAGAAATGCGAGACTTGGGAAATACTTTAATTGTTGTTGAACATGATACAGATACAATGCTTTCAGCTGATTATTTAGTTGATATTGGTCCTGGTGCTGGAGACGCTGGTGGTTATATTGTGGCTGCGGGAACCCCTAAAGAAGTTATGATGTGTGAAGACAGTTTAACAGGACGTTACTTAAGTGGTAAAGAAAAAATAGAGATTCCTAAACGTCATCGGAAAGGTAATGGCCTATATTTAGAAGTAAAAGGAGCGAAGGAAAATAACTTAAATAATATTAATGTTAAATTTCCTTTAAATAAATTTATTGTGGTAACAGGTGTTTCAGGAAGCGGTAAATCAACTTTAGTTAATGAAATTTTATATAAAACCTTACATAAAGCTTTATATAATACCAAGGATATTCCTGGCAAATGTAAGGAAGTAAAAGGATTAGAGAATATTGATAAAGTTGTTAACATTAGTCAAGATGCTATTGGTAGAACGCCAAGAAGTAATCCGGCTACTTATGTAGGTGTATTTGATGATATTCGGGATGTTTTTGCTAACATGAAAGAAGCTAAGATTAGAGGTTACGATAAAGGAAGATTCTCTTTTAACGTTAAAGGTGGAAGATGTGAAGCATGTTGGGGTGATGGTGTTAAAAAAATTGAAATGCACTTTTTACCTGATGTTTATGTACCTTGTGATGTTTGTGGAGGTAAAAGATATAATAAAGAAACTTTAGAGGTTAAATTTAAAGGTAAAAGTATTGCGGATGTCTTAGATATGCGCGTAAGTGAAGCTATGCCCTTTTTTGAAAATATTCCTAAAGTTTATGATAAATTAAAGGTAATGAATGATGTAGGTCTATCTTATATAAAATTGGGGCAAGGGGCTCCAACTTTATCAGGAGGAGAAGCTGGAAGAGTAAAATTAGCTAAAGAATTACAGAAAAAAGCGACTGGAAAATCAGTTTTTATCTTAGATGAACCAACAACAGGATTACATACTGATGATATTAAAAAGTTATTAGTAATTTTAAATAGAATTGTTGACAATGGTGATACAGTCATTGTTATAGAGCATAACTTAGATGTTATTAAACAAGCAGATTACCTAATTGATTTAGGACCAGAAGGGGGAAAATTTGGAGGAAATGTTATTGCCTCTGGAACTCCTGAAGAAGTTAGTAAGAATAAAGATTCTTATACAGGCCAATTTTTAAAGAAAATATTTGCTAATGAGAAATAAAAAGTTAACCTGCTATTCACAGGTTGCTTTTTTTGGTTTATAATTAAGGTGGAGAGAAGATATATGAATCCAGTAATGTTTTCAATTGGTAATTTTGAAGTTAGATGGTATTCCGTTTTGCTTTTAGTTGCTATGTTTATAGCCATTTTCCTTTTAATTAAAGAGGGAAAAAGATTTAATATTTCGAAAGATTTTTTATTTAATTTAGCTTTTTGGGTTATTATATTTGGCCTTATTTCGGCGCGAGCTTATTATTGTATTTTTAATTTTTCTTTATATAAAGATAATTTATTAGATATATTTAAAGTTTGGGAAGGAGGCCTCGCCATTCATGGAGGCATCATTGGAGGCTTTATTACCCTTTTAGTTTATACCAAAAAATATAATGTCAATAGTTTTAAAATAACTGATATGGCAGTGGTTCCTTTACTTTTAGCGCAAGCTATTGGTAGATGGGGTAATTTCTTTAATGGTGAAGCTCATGGAGTAGCCACAACTTACTATCATTTAAAAGAATTACATATTCCGGAAAAGATAATTGAGGGGATGAAAATAGGTAATGTCTATTATCAACCAACTTTTCTTTATGAAAGTATTTATTGTTTTCTTGGCTTTATCATTTTACTTTTTGTAAGAAGAATTAAATATTTAAAAAGGGGACAACTTACTTGTCTTTATCTAATGTATTATTCTGTAGGGCGTTTCTTTATTGAAGCTTTAAGAACAGATTCCTTAATGATCGGGGGATTTAGGGCCGCTCAGATAATATCTATAATTTTATTTTTAGTGGGTTTAGTAGTCTTTATTATATTATGTCGTAAAGGTAAATTTGAAGATTTATATAATGAAGGTGAGACAAAACCAATTTTATTTTAGAAAAGGTGATATTAATGTATGATTTAATTGTAATTGGGATGGGAATTGGTGGCATAACGGCTGGTATTTATGCTAAAAGAGGAAATTTAAATGTTTTATTATTAGATAGAGGAATGCCAGGAGGAATGCTTAATAACATTGAACAAATTAGTAATTATCCTGGACTTTTAAATATTAAAGGGCATGATTTTTCACAAAAATTACTTGAGCAAGTTAAAGATTTAGAAATTCCTTATAAATTAGAAGAGGTAGAAGAAGTAAAAGCATTAGATGATAAAAAAGTGGTCATTACTTCTAAGGGAGAATATACAGCAAAAAATATCATTATTGCTACGGGTACAAAGCCAAAATATTTAGGCCTTGATAATGAAAAAGATTTATTAGGTCGCGGTATAAGTACTTGTGCTACTTGTGATGGAGCTTTTTATAAAGATAAAGTTGTAGCTGTCGTAGGAAGTGGTAGTAGTGCTTTACAAGAATCTTTATATTTAGCTAATATTTGTCAAAAAATATATATTTTGAACCGTAAAGATGTTTTTAAAGGAGAGAAAATTTTAGAGAAAAAAGTAAGAGCAAAAGATAATATTGAAATAATATGTAATGTTAATATTAAAGAATATCATGAAAAAGAAGGAAAAATTGAAAAAATAATCTTAGATAATAATGAAACTTTAATGGTTGATGGGGTATTTATATATATTGGCTATAAACCTAATACTGATATCTTTAAAAATTTGGATATTTTAGATGAACAAGGATATGTTATAGTTGATCATAATTATGAAACTAATAAAGATGGTATATATGCCATTGGAGATGTAATTAAAAAAGATATTTATCAATTAGTCACGGCAGCGAATGATGCTATATATGCGGTAAGTAATATATCTAAAATTAATAATTAGGAACATCAATTAATTCTGATGTTCTTTTTTAAAAAGCTAAATTATTGTATAATTAATGAGTAGGTGAGATTATGGTTGTAAATACTTGGGAAGATTATGAAATTATTAAAACTAGTAAGGGTATGAAATTAGAAAGATGGAAAGATATTTATCTTTTAAGGCCTGACCCAGTAATTACTTGGGACTTGGGGGATTTTTCTCATTATAAAATTGATGCTATATATCATCGTAGTTCTTCTGGTGGAGGTCATTGGGAAAATAAAAATAGTATTAAAGATTCTTGGGTTATAAATTATAAAGATTTAAAATTTTTAATTAAAGAAATGGGCTTTAAACATACTGGATTATTTCCTGAACAAGCTCTTAACTGGGATTATGCAAGAGAAAAAATAAAAAAGGCTAAGCGTGAAATAAAAGTTTTAAATTTATTCGCCTATACGGGTGGAGCAACTGTTTCTTGTCTTAAAGAAGGAGCTCATGTTACTCATGTTGATTCTTCGAAAGGAATGATTGATTGGGCCAAAGAAAATGTAAAATTAAATCATTTGGAAAATAGGCCTGTTCGATATTTAGTCGATGATGTTATTAAATTTGTTAAAAGAGAAATACGAAGAGGCAATAAATATGATGCCATTATTATGGATCCACCTAGTTATGGAAGAGGTTCTAATGGAGAAGTATGGTCTTTAGAGACAGATTTAGAGCCTTTAATTAAATTATGTAAAGAGATATTAACAGATAATTTTTTATTTTTTATTATTAATACTTATTCCGCTAATTTGCCAAGTGCTTCGCTTAAAGCTTTAATTGAAATTAATTTTCCTAATCAAAAATATAGTGTTGATGAATTGTGTTTGCCAATTAAAGATGTTAAATATTCTTTATCATGTGGAATTACAGGACGGATTACCAATGAATAATTTAAATGTGTTATATGAAGATAATCATCTTATTGTAGTGGAAAAGCAGCCTAATCTTTTATGCCAAGGTGATTATACTAAAGATATAGATTTACTTTCTATGGTTAAGAATTATGTTAAAGAAAAATATCAAAAACCAGGTAATGTTTATATTGGTCTAGTTCATCGTCTAGATCGCCCCGTTGGAGGAATAATGGTTTTGGCAAGAACTAGTAAAGCAGCTCGGCGTCTTTCTCTTTTAATTCAAAATCATGAAATGACAAAAGAATATCTTTTAATATGCCATGGAGAAGTAGACAAAGAGGGTATCATGGAAGATTATATTACGAAAAAAGATGAAATAAGTATAATCAGTAATGCTAAAGAAGGTAAATATGCCAAATTAGAATATAAATTATTAGCTTATCAAAATGGTTTAAGTTTAGTAAAAGTTAATTTGATCACGGGTAGGCATCATCAAATAAGATTACAATTTAGCAAGCGTAATCATCCTTTATATGGCGATAATTTATATGGTCAAAAAGAGAAGGTGCCAGTTTGCTTATATGCTTATCATTTAAGATTTAAACATCCGGTTAAAGATGAAATACTGGATTTTAAATTATTACCTAAAGGAACAATATGGGATGGTTTTCACTATGAAGCATGAATTACTAGTACCGGTAGGTGATTATGACTCTTTAATCGCCGCGATTAATAATGGGGCTGATGCCGTTTATTTAGGAGGGCAAAAATTTGGGGCTCGAGCTTTTGCTCCTAATTTTTCTAAAGAAGAAATTAAAAACGCCACTAAATTGTGTCATTTATATGGAGTTAAAATATATATTACGGTTAATACTTTAATTTATGAAAAGGAAATAAGTGAAGCTTTAGAATATGTAAAAGAACTCCATAAAATGGGTGTTGATGCTTTAATTATGCAAGATGTTGGTTTTATTGATTTAGTTCATAAAACACTACCCAACTTAGAAATACATGCTTCTACTCAAATGCATAATCATTCAGCTGAATCATTAAATTTTTTACAAAATTTAGGAGTATCTAGAGTTGTTTTTGCTAGAGAGTGTTCTTTAGATTATATAAATAAAATAGATACCCCTTTAGAAAAAGAAGTATTTATTCATGGTTCTTTATGTATTTCCTATAGTGGTGAGTGTCTTTTTTCTTCTCTTATTTTAAATAGAAGTGGTAATCGTGGTGAATGTGCGGGTATGTGTCGTCTTCCTTATAAGCTTTATGAAGATAATAAATTAATTACTACCAAAGGAGATTATTTATTAAGTCCTAAAGATTTATGTTCCGTAAACGATTTTGAAAAATTGATGGAAAGTAATATTAAATGTTTTAAAATTGAAGGACGAATGAAAAGTGCTCCTTATGTAGCGGTCGTAACTAGAATCTATCGAAATCTAATCGATAGTTATGAAAAAAATAAAAAATGTACGGTGGTAAAAGAAGACTTAGATTTATTAAAAGCTATTTTTAATCGCGAATATACAAAAGGGTATTTATTTAATGATAATGATATTATGAATATTAAAGCCCCAAATCATCAAGGACTTAAAATTGGGGAAGTTACTAAAGTAAATTCCCAAAAGATTCAAATTAAATTAACTCATAATTTAAAACAATTCTCAGGTATTCGTTTTAAAAAACATGATATTGGCCTTAATGTTAATTTTATCTATGATGAAAAAGGTAATTTAATAAATGAAGGGCTTAAAAATACCACTATTTATTTAGATAATTTTATGGGAATTAAAAAATTAGATGATATCATGCTTACTAAGCCAATTATAGAAATGTATCCTCATGGATATAAAAAAATTCCTATAATAATGGAATTTCAAGCTAAAGTTGGAAAAGAAATTAAACTAAAAGTAACTGATTTAGAAAATGAAATTTATATAAATAGTAAAATGATGACAGAAAAGTCAGTTAATGCTCCCATAAGTAGAGAAAGAATAGAGGATGCCTTAACAAAACTGGGTGATTCTCCTTTTAGAGTAAGTAATATTAAGATTGAAATGGATAACGATATATTTATTCCTGTAGGGGTGTTAAAAAATTTAAGAAGAGAAGCTTTAGATAAACTTAAATGGATAAGAGAAAATAAAAAAGTCAGTTATATAGAAAAAGAATTTGTAAAAGAAGTAAGAGAAAAAGATCATGAAGGTATCAGTGTTCTTGTTAAAACAAAAGAGCAATTAGAGGCCTCCCTTCATTTAAAAGTCAAAAATATTATTGTAACTAATCCTAATCTTTATCAAAAAGGCTTAATATTTAGGATACCAAGAGATAATATTAAACATGATTATTCTTATGATTTGTTGTTGGCTACCGATTATGCTAGTTTAGATAAATATCCTAATAGTGGAGCTGATTATTTTTTAAATGCTACGAATCATTATACTATTGATTATTTAAATAAATATGCAAGTACTATTACTTTATCACCAGAAAATAGTTTAGAAAATATTAAAGATATAATGGCTAATTATCAAGCTAAAAATAATATTGAAATTTTAGTTTATGGCCATGTTGAATTAATGATAATGAAATATTGTCCTCTAAATTATTTAGTTAATAAAAATGATCATTGTAGTGTTTGCCAAAATAATAAAAATTATTATTTACAAGATCGAAATAAACAATTTTATAAATTAGAAAATAATCCTTTAACGCATAGTACCACGATTATGAATACTAATTTAACTGATTTAAGAGAATACATTCCTGCTTTAAAAAAGATGGGAATAAAAAATTTTCGCTTAGAGTTTTTAGATGAAACTTATGAAGAAGCAAAACAAATAATTGAAGGAGTAATAAAAGATGCAAGATAATATAGTTGAAAATTTAGCTAATAGTTTAAAAATTAGCAAGAAAAGTGTTGAAGCAACTTTAAAGTTGCTTCAAGAAGGAAATACCATTCCGTTTATTGCTAGGTATAGAAAAGAAATGACAGGTAATTTAGATGAAACAATTATTAGAGCTATAGAAACAGAATATACTTATGGGGTTAATTTACAAAAGAGAAAAGAAGAGATTAGACGTTTAATAGATGAAAAAGGCTTGCTTACTGATGAAATAACTAAAAAAATTAATGAAGCGCAAAAATTAGTTGAAATCGAAGATATTTATCGCCCATTTAAAGAAAAGAAAAAGACAAAAGCAACTGAAGCTATTAAAAATGGTTTAGAGCCTTTAGCCAAAATAATTATGAGTTTTAAATTAAATGGGAAATTAGATGATTTAGCGAAAAAATATTTAAATAATGAGGTTAAAACAGTAGATGAAGCAATAGAGGGGGCTAAATATATTATAGCTGAATGGATTAGTGATAATGCTTCATTTAGAAAACAAATTAGATATTTAACTTTTCATAATGGTATTATTACTAGTAAAAAGAAAAAGAATGCTCAAGATGAACTTAAAACTTATGAAATGTATTATGATTTTAAAGAAGCTGTAAAATATATTAAAAAGTATCGCATTTTAGCCATTAATCGAGGTGAAAGTGAAGGTGTTTTAACAGTTGGTATATCTTTAGATGAAAATATTATTTTAGATTATTTAAAAGAAAAAGTTATTAAAGATAAAACAAATAGAGAACTATCTTTAATAGTTGAAGACGCTATTAAAGATAGTTATAAAAGACTAATTGCTCCATCTATTGAAAGGGAAGTAAGAAGTGAATTAAAAGAACAAGCCGAGGATGTAGCAATAGATAATTTTTGCACTAATTTAGAGAAATTATTAATGCAACCACCAATTAAAGAAAAGGTGATATTAGGGTTTGATCCTGCTTATAGAACTGGTTGTAAACTAGCGGTTTTAGATAAAACCGGGAAGCCTTTAAAAATTGCTGTAATATATCCTCATGAACCTAAATGTGAATATGAAAAAAGTAAAGAAACAGTGTTAAAATTAATTGATGATTATAAAATAGATGTTATTGCGATTGGTAATGGAACAGCATCAAGAGAATCTGAAAGCTTTATTGCGGATGTCATTAAAAGGGCTAAAAGAGATGTGGAATATATTATTGTAAGTGAAGCGGGAGCTTCTGTTTATTCAGCAAGCAAACTGGCTATATCTGAATTTCCTAATTTGCATGTAGAAGAGCGCAGTGCTATTTCGATCGGAAGAAGACTTGCGGATCCCTTATCAGAACTTGTTAAAATAGATCCAGAAAGTATTGGTGTTGGTTTATATCAACATGATGTTACTAATAAAAAATTAAAAGAAAGTTTAAATTTTATTACGCAAAAAGTCGTTAATCAAGTGGGGGTTAATTTAAATACTGCTTCTCCTTCAATATTGCAATACATTTCTGGTTTAACTAAAAGTGCCATTGATAAAATTATTAATTATCGAGAAAATATTCATCCCTTTACGAAAAGAGAAGAATTATTAAAAGAAAAAATTCTTTCTAGTAAAATTTATGAGCAAGCTATTGGTTTTTTAAGAGTTTTAAATGGTGATAATATTTTAGATACTACTAGTATTCACCCTGAAAGTTATAAGTCTACTTATGATTTACTTAAATATTTAAATTTAGATCTTTTAAGTATTGGAACAGAAGAATTAAAAAATAAAGTAAAAAATTTAGATATTTTAAAAGTAAGTAAAGAATTAAATATTGATAAATATACTTTAGAAGATATAATTAATTCTTTAATTCTTCCGGGAAGAGATCCAAGAGATATGCTACCTAAACCTCTTCTTAAAAAAGATGTTCTTCATTTAGAAGATTTAAAAGTTGGAATGAAATTACAAGGAACAGTTCGCAATGTAGTTGATTTTGGGGCATTTGTTGATATAGGTATTAAAAATGATGGTTTAATTCATATTTCTAAAATGAGTGATAAATATATTAAACATCCGCAAGAGATATTATCAGTCGGGGATATTATTGATGTCTATGTTAGTGATGTTGATTTAGAAAAGCAAAAAGTATCTTTAAGTTTAAAAGAAGTATAGCTTGCAATCAAGACTTTATAAAGTTATAATAATTAATTATTGAGGAGAAAGGTTAATTATGAAAGAAGAATTAATTAATGAAATTTTAAATAGAGTTAATTTAAAAAAAGAGCCTTTAGAAAACTTAGATGAAGAAGTTTTAGAAAGATTATGTTTAATAGATGATAATAATGATTTAGAAATAATCATAAAAGCAATAACAGCAAAGAAGCAAGATACTTCTTTAAATATGGCTTATATAAATGCATTCTTAATGAATACTTATGTTAATACAATATTTTATGCTAATATGGATGCTAACTTAAAGGAAGAAGCTTTAAAAAAAGCAGCTTTAGCTAAATATGATTTTCAGGCAAAATATATTTATAATATTTATGACAGTGATGAAATTAAACATAAAGGTTTAGTTGCTGATCTTATCTTAAAATGTAGGGCTGATTTTCAAGCATATGCTATATATGATCTTATGGCTAGTATAGAATGGGAAGATAAAGAACATCTATTTGCGGAATATTTAGAACTTGCGAAAATAATTTCTCAAGAAAGAGATGAATATAAAGTAGATTGCTACTATAATTTAGATAATAATAAAAATATTGTAGAATTAGGTTTATTAATTCCTATTGCCAAATTAATAGGGAAAAGTCATTGTGAAAAGCAAGCAATAAATATTTATCAATATTTAAAAAAATTAGATCGTGAAAATGCTTCATATGTTTTAAAAAATAGTGAATTATTTTTTAAAACTAAAGATGAAGATAAATTAAATTCAGTATATAGATATTTAATTTATTGTTTAAATCATAAATTATTAGTTGAAGAAGATAAAGTTAATTTAATTATTAAAGCTAGAAATAAATTTAATAGGGATAAAATAAGGGAAGCTTTAACTTCTGAAGATTTATTAGAAACAAATTTAGAAAGAGAAGCATCCCAAATATTAGATGATTCAAGAAAAGAATATAATGCTTTATATGCTTCTAAATTAACTAAATTAGCTAATTTTGATAGTTTAAGTGGGGCCATGATAGTAAATGAATCAGAAACAAAATATAAAGCCTCAAAAGTATATAGTTTAATATCCCTTTATGCTAATACTGATGAAATAGGTAATTCATTAGAATTTGCCTCTCTTATTAATAGTGTATATACTAAAATAGAAATAGATTTAATTTATTTATTAAGTCAAAATGTTTATTTAAATAAATTGGATATTGCCTTATCTATAGCCAGAGTAATTGGCGAAAGTACGGGTTATGAAGAAGATGTTATTAAAATTTGGGAATGCTTAAAAATAGAGGAGAATAGGCAAATAGCTATGAAGGGATTTAACTCTTTAATAGAAAATATAGATCCTAAAAATATTAAAAAGGCCCAAAAAATTATCAGAGGAGTTTTACTTCAAGCTAAGAGCTGTCTTAAAGATTTTATGGAAGAAGAAAAAAGTTTAAAAATGCTTACAAGAAAGAAGCTAAAATAGTTTCTTTTTTCTTTTAAATTAGTGAAAAAGTATAATTATTATGGTAAAATATCCTATAAGGAAGTGATTATTAATGAAATCTAGAACAAGATTTGCTCCATCGCCAACAGGATTTATGCATATTGGTAATTTAAGAACCGCTATTTTTGAATATTTAGTAGCTAAACATGATGGGGGAGAATTTATTTTAAGAATTGAAGATACTGACCAAAATAGAAAAGTAGAAGGAGCTATTGATTTTATATATAACACTTTAAATCTATGTCATATTGATATTGATGAAGGTCCTAATAATGAAGGATCTTATGGACCTTATATTCAAAGTGAAAGATTAGATTTATATAAAAAGTATGCGGAAGAATTAGTAGAAAAGGGAGTAGCATACTATTGCTTTTGTACGGAAGAAACCCTTTCTTTAATGCGTGAGATTGCTGATAAAAAGCATAAGCCTTTTATGTATGATGGAAGATGTTCTCATTTATCTAAAGAAGAGATAGAGGAAAAATTAAAAAAGGGAGAAAAATATGTTATAAGACAAAAAATGCCTAAAGAAGGTGTTAGTGTTGTTCATGATGTTGTTTATGGTGATGTTAGAGTTGAAAACAGTGTCTTAGAAGATCAAATATTGCTTAAAAGTGATGGTTATCCTACTTATAATTTTGCTAATGTTATTGATGATCATTTGATGCATGTTACTCATGTTATTAGAGGAAATGAATATTTATCACAAACTCCTAAATATAATTTATTATATGAAGCATTTGGTTGGGAAGCCCCTATTTATATTCATGTTCCAATGGTTTTAGGCAGTGATGGAAATAAACTTTCTAAAAGAAATGGTGATGCTTCATTTATGGATCTTTATAATGAAGGATATTTGCCAATGGCTATTGTTAATTATTTAGTTTTACTTGGATGGAGTCCTTCTAAAAATCAAGAAGTATTTACAATGGAAGAATTAATTAAAGAATTTGATATTAAGAGAATTAGTAAATCGCCTGCTACTTATGATATAAAGAAATTAGCTTGGTTTAATCATAAGTATATTAATGCTTTACCAGATGATGAATATTTAAAATTTGTGAAACCTTTTTTAACATATGATGTTAGTGATAAGAGTGAAGAATGGGTAAATACTTTATTACTTATTTATAAAGATCATTTATCATATGGAAAAGAGATTAATGATTTAGTAGGCATTTTCTTTAATGATGAATTTACAATTAGTAAAGAAAATGAAGAATTTTTAAAAAGTGATGAAAACATTCCATTAGTTATTAAAACATACCGAGAAGAATTAACCAGTTTACCTGATTGGAATGTTGAAGAAATAAGTATGGTTATAGATAAGGTTAAAGAAAAAACAGGAGTTAAAGGAAAATTATTATACATGCCAATTAGAATAAAAATAAGTGGTGTAGAACATGGTCCTGAACTTCCTGAAGAAATTTATCTTATTGGTAAGGAAAAAGTTATAGAAAGATTAAGTTAAAAAGGAGGATTTTTATGTATTTATATAATACAGCTTCCAGAAAAATAGAAGAATTTATTCCTTGGAATAAAGATTTGGTTACTATGTATACTTGTGGTCCAACTGTTTATCATTATGCTCATATTGGTAATCTTAGAACCTATATTATGGAAGATATTTTAGAAAAAACTTTAAACTATTTAGGTTATAAAGTTAAAAGATGTATGAATATTACAGATGTAGGCCATTTATCTAGTGATGCTGATACTGGTGATGATAAAATGGTTAAAAGTGCTAAACAAGAACACAAAACGGTTTTAGATATTGCGGCTTTTTATACTGAAGCTTTCTTTAAAGATTTAGAACTTTTAAATATTAAAAAGCCAGAGATAATAAGTCCCGCTACCGAAAATATTTCAGAATATATTAAAATAATTGATAAATTACTTAAGACCGGGTATGCTTACAAAAGTGGTGGTAATATTTATTTTGACACTTCTAAACTAAAAAATTATTATGTTTTAACTAATCAAGAAGAAGATGATTTAATTGGGGGTGTTAGAGATACTGTTTCTATTGATGAAAATAAAAAAAATAAAACAGATTTTGTTTTATGGTTTACTAAAAGTAAATTTGATAGTCAAGAATTAAAATGGGATACTCCTTTTGGAATTGGTTATCCTGGTTGGCATATAGAGTGTTCAGGTATCAGTCTTAAATATTTAGGCGAGTATTTAGATATCCATTGTGGGGGAGTTGATAATATATTTCCTCATCATACTAATGAAATTGCTCAATCAGAAAGTTATTTAGCTCATCCTTGGTGCAAGTATTGGGTTCATGGTGAACATTTAAATGATGCAAGTGGAAAAATGAGTAAAAGTAAGGGAGATACTTTAACGGTATCAGTATTAATGGAAAAAGGATATAATCCTTTAAGTTACCGTTTTATGTGTTTACAAAGTCATTATCGTAAGCAATTAACTTTTTCATATGATAATTTAGATGGAGCGGCGAGTGCTTATAAAAAATTAAAAAATAAAGTTTTAGCACTATCTAAAGAAGGCTCTTTAGATGAAGAAGCATATAAACATTTTACAGACCAATTTAAAAATACTTTAGCGGATGATTTAAATACTGCGAATGCTTTAGCGGTTTTGTATGATGTTTTAAAAAGTGATTGTAATGATTATACTAAATACACTTTAATTAATGATTTTGATCAAGTTCTTAGTCTTAATTTAACTAAAGAAGAAAAGAAGAATTTTGATGAAGAATTTATTAAAAAGAAAATTGAAGAACGAAATCAAGCAAAAATGAATAAAGACTATCTCCTTGCTGATAATATAAGAGAAGAGTTATTCAAAATGGGAATTACTTTAAAAGATACCCGTGAGGGTACAATATATGAGGTGAATTAATGAGTTATTATTTTATGGATATAATATTTTATTTAGTTATAATTTTGATTCCTTTATTTGCCCAATTAAATATTAGTTTTTCATATAGCAAATATAAAAAAATAAATAGTCAAAAAAAAATTTCGGGTTTTGAAGTAGCAAGAGAAATTTTGGATGCCAATGGTTTAGAAGATATTTATATTGTAGAAACGAGTGGTAATTTAACTGATCATTATGATCCGAATCGTAAAGTTATAAAACTATCTCATGATATTTTTAAAGGAGAAAGTATTGCCGCGATGGCTGTAGCTGCTCATGAATGTGGACATGCTATTCAAGATAAAGACAATTATACTTTTATGCGTATTAGAAGTTTATTAGTTCCTGTTGTTAATTTGGTTTCTTCTTTTTCCTGGATTGTAATTCTTCTAGGTTTTATTACAGAATACTTTCAAATATTTTATTTTGGTATTGCTTTAATATCTCTTGGTTTATTATTTCAACTTATAACTTTACCAGTTGAAATTGACGCTAGTAAAAGAGCTAAAAAAGAACTAGAAAAATTAAAAATAAGTAATAAGGAAGAAAGTAGTGAAGTAAAAAAAATGCTAATCGCGGCAGCTTTAACTTATGTTGCCTCTGTATTAACTAGTATTTTAGAAATACTTAGATTAATACTTATATTTAATAATGATAATAGATAAAAGTATTATACATAGCTAAAAAAGAAGAAAGGAGATGAAAAAGATATGGCTAAATTTTGCCGTAAATGTGGAAAGGAAATGGATGATTCAGCTTTAGCGTGTCCTAATTGTGGTGCTCCAACTAAGACTGTAAAAGAAAACAAGTTCCCTGTTTGGGCAATAATTCTTATTGTTTTTGTAGGATTAATATTTGCAGGAGGAATATTGGGAACAAGTAAAGATAATACGGATGATAAACCTTCTGGTAATACTACTGCGAAGGAAGATTTAATATTGGAAGAAGATACTAAAGGATATGCAGATGATGCTGGATTTGCTTATTACATTGAGGGATATATAAAAAATACAACTAATAAGGATTATAATTATGTTCAAGTATCTTTTAATGTTTATGACGCTGATGGTAATACAGTTGGAAGTTGCTTAGCTAATAATTCTGGTTTAGAAGCTAATGGTCGTTGGAAATTTAAAGCAATTTGTAGTGGAGATGCTGACACGATAGCTTCTTATAAATTAGATGAGATTACTAAATGGTAAAAAGTCTTCATTTTATTTGAAGACTTTTTAAATATTTAGAAAGAAAATGCCAATAGTTAAATAAGTAGCATAGATAAGCCAGATTAAATAAGGAATATTTAAATAAAAAGAAGGTTTATATTTTTGATAAAATAGATAGATAAGATAAATTACTAATCCTAAGAGTAGTAAAGTCCATAAAATGGTAAAGAAGCGCCATTTTAAAACAAAGAAGAAAATACTCCATAATAGGTTAACACCTAATTGTAAATAATAAATGATACTTTCATCATCATCTTCTATTTTATTTGTTTTAAAAAGATAGTAAGATATTCCCATTAAAAGATATAAAATACTCCATGCAATAGGGAAGATATATCCGGGAGGAGATAAAGGAGGCTTAAGTAAAGGGCCATAATCGATTGATGAAGAGATTAATAAGCCAACAATGGAACCTAACAAAAGAGGTAAAAATAAATAAAAAATATTTTTTAAAAATTTTAATTGCAAAATAATCACCTAATATAACATATTATTAGCATTTTAAAATATGCTAGATTAGTTTTTTATAATACTTCCAAGCTAAAAGGCGAAAGACAGCATGGTTTAGTTCTTCTTCACTAAGTAAACCATTATTAATTCCCTTTAAAATATTATTGTAACTTTCTTCATAATCAGATGTTATTAAAAGATCATTGCCCGCTAAAAGGGCTTTTACTTCTTTATCCTGAATATTTTTTAAAGCTTGCATATTTAAATCATCAGTAATAACTATTCCGGTGAATTTTAATTTTTGTCTTAATATATCATGAGCTTTTTTAGAAAGAGAAGTTGGATTTTCTTTATCGATAGCATTTACTGTATTATGACTATTCATAATTGCTTCAGCTCCTTTTTCAATTCCGGAAATAAAAGGTGGTAAATCATATTTTAATATTTCTTCATAACTTTTATTATCAATACTTCCTTGTTTATGAGTATCACTATTATTTCCATATCCCGAAAAATGCTTTAATGTATAAGAAACACCTGTATTTTGACTGGCCTCAATTACAGTTTCAGCAAATTTAGAAACGTACTCAGTCGGCAATCCTAAAGTTCTTTTATAAATATAATCATTTTCATCAGTTGATACATCTACAACAGGAGCTAAGTTTAAATTTAATCCTAATTCCATTAAAATTTGTGATTTTTGAATTGTATCTTCTTTAATTTTAGCAAATCCTCCTTCACGATATAATTCTTGGGGAGATTTAAAAGGATTTTCTACTAAATTTTTATTGTGACTAATTCTTGTTACAGTGCCACCTTCTTCATCTACCGCAGTTAAAAGAGGAATTTTGGCTTCTTTTTGCAAATCATTTATCATTTTAATAACTTCTTCTTTAGTTTTATTTTGAAAATCTTTTTCAAAAAAGATAAAGCCCCCAAATTGATATTTCTTTTCTATTTCTTTATTTTCTCCTTTTTGATAATGCACTAGGAGAACTTGACCTATTTTTTCACTTAAAGATAATGATTGTAATTTTTGATAAGCATTATAATAATAATCTTTAAAAATACCGTTATCTAGCCATGATGAGGGAATAGATGACTCTTTCGTTATTTTATAAGTTAATAATTGAGATGAATTATTTATAAAAGTTATATCAATATTAGTGCCAATATTTTCTTTTATATTTTTAAAAGTATATTTTTTATTATTTATATCTTTTATAACTACTTCATCATTATTTTGACTTACTATTACACCAGAAATAGTAATAATTTTATCGTTCTTTAATTGTGCTTTATGACTTAAAGAAAAAATAATAAGTCCTATAATAATTATTATTAATATTAAACTATAAATTGTTTTTTTCATCTAATTCACCTAAGTATTTATATTATAACACTATTTTAAGGAAAAAATGCTTGTAAAATAGTTTAAATTGTGCTAGGATATTAACTAACTCAAAAAAGG
>CANRKS010000013.1 GCA_947631285.1 uncultured Bacilli bacterium
GAGCACACGGTTCATACCCGTGGTGTCGAGAGTTCGAATCTCCCTTCCGCTACCAGATTGATACCAAACTCGGAAAAATACGAGTAAAAATATAGAACGTACTTGATAAAAGTGCGTTTTTATATTATTGTGTATTTGTGCATGATACTTGCATAAAATAAAAAGGAACATTCAATATCGCATGTTGAGTGTTGCCAATATAATTTTGGTTTCACCTAAATCATTGCTGAGTTAGGTGAATTTTTTTTATATTAAAACTATAAATAGTAATAATACTAATAGGAAGATAAAAATTACTAAAGATAGAATTAAAAAATTCTTCTTGTTCATTATGAAGTTTGGCAATTTAAAAAACACATTTGCATATTGGTGAAAAATATATATCTATGAAAATTATAAAGGTTATCACCATTAATGATATTAAGACTGAATCTATGGTTCGAGTTTTAAAACGCTTAAAATTATGCTATGATATTACTATCTAATGGGAGTGTTTATGAATATTTTAATATGTGATGATGAAAAAGAAATTGCTGATTTAATGGAAATATATTTAAAAAGTGAGGGCTATCAAGTCTTTAAGTTTTATGAAAGCAAAAATATTTTAGAATTTTTACAAACCGAAAAGATAGATTTAGCGATACTAGATATTATGATGAGTGATTTAGATGGCTTTCAATTATGCCAAAAAATAAGGAAATACTATAATTTTCCCATTATTTTTGTTACGGCTAAAATTAATAGTTTAGATAAAATAAAAGGTCTTTCCCTAGGAGCTGATGATTATTTAACAAAACCTTTTGAACCTTTAGAATTAGTGGCTAGAGTAAAAGCCAATATAAGAAGATATAAAGAATATCAAATGGATAATGATGATGAAATATATTTTCAAGGCTTAGTTATAAACGCTAAAACTCATAAATGCTTTTTAAATAATAAAGAATTGGATTTAACGCCCATCGAATTTAAAATATTGTGGTATTTATGCCAAAATCGTGGGGAAGTAGTAACTTGTGAAGATTTATTCTTTAACGTTTGGCAAGAGAAATACTATGAAAATGAAAATAATACCATTATGGTTCATATAAGACATTTAAGAGAAAAAATGCATGATACAGGAAAAAATCCTAAGTATATTAAAACAATTTGGGGAGTAGGTTATATAATTGAAAAATAAATATGGTAATGCTTTAACTAATAAGCTCGTAAAAAAAATAATTTTAAGTACAACCGTTTACACTTGTCTTTTTCTTCTTATATATGTTATTGCACGAGCTTATTGTGAATCTTACATTTGGCAACCTTATGATAAAACATATCAATTTTTAAAAATGATTAAAGACAATGTAATTATTGAAGTTATTGTTTGGCTAATTGGGGTTGCGATTATTTCTTTTTATCATTTAAGAAAAACTTTAGCTTATATTGATGCCATTGTTTTAGGAAGTAGTAAACTTTTAAATCCAAATGAGCATATCCATCTTCCAGAAGAATTGAAAGATATTGAAATAAGTCTTAATAAAATTAAAGATAAAGCTTTTTTAGAAGAAAAGAAGAAAAATGATTTAATAGTTTATCTTGCTCATGATATCAAAACACCTTTAACAAGCTTAATTGGTTATTTGCATTTATTAAAAGAGGGAGAAAATTTATCTTTAGAAGAAGAAACTAAATATTTAGATATTGCCCTTAATAAATCATTGAGATTAGAAGAATTAATTAATGAGCTTTTTGACATTACGAAATTTAGTTTAGATGAAGTTAAACTGCATAAAGAAAAATTAAGTTTAAATTTAATGATAGATCAAATTGTTGATGATTTTTATCCTCTTACTTTAAGACTGCATAAAAAGATAGAATTTTTAAAGAAAGATAAAATAATTATTAAAGCTGATTCTGGCCTTTTAGCTAGAGTTATTAGCAATTTAATTAAGAATGCTTTAAGTTATAGTTATGAAAATACTTCTATTTTAATTAGAACATATCAAGATAAAAAATATGCTTATATAATAGTTGGCAATAAAGGAGATAAAATTAAAGAAGAAGATTTAGAGAAAATATTTGCTAAATTTTACCGCGTTGATAAAGCCCGAAAAACTGATGCGGGAGGGTCTGGCTTAGGATTAGCTATTTCTAGGGAAATTATTTTAAAGCATAAAGGCGATATTAAAGTTATGAGCAATGATGAAGAAACTAAATTTACGATAAAACTACCTCTTTAAGAAAATCTTAAGAAAATTATAAGTTATTATTAATAAACCCATTTTCTAATTTTGTTAAAATGAAAATGGGTTTTATCATGAGGTGTAATATGAGAAAAAGAAAAAAAGTTAAAAAGATTATTAAATTAATTATTATTGTTGGTTTAATTAGTGGTATTTGTATTTTTTATTATCATTATTTTAAAATGTTAAATCTTGATACCATTATTATTGAAAATAATAAGGGGGATGAAAAGGAGGAAAATGATTATAATAACTATCAAACTTATGAAGATGTTTCAATGCTTAAATATGAAAATGGGACAATAAAAGAAAGGTTAAATACTTTTAGCAAAAGTGATAAAAGAATTGAAACTATTATACGTGATTATAATGAATATCCCGAAAAGTTATTAGAATCTTTATCAAGAAATCCTGAACTAACTGATTTTGTCATTCATTATCACGAAAAGAAAGGCAAGGTGTATGCTGATAAATTGGATGATGTTAAAAAAGGAGAAGTTCCTCTCCTCCTTCAGTGGGATGAAAGATGGGGATATGGTAAATATGGTAGTAGTAATGTGGCCATCAGTGGTTGTGGTCCGACAGCTTTAGCAATGGTCATTCCGGCCGTCACTGGTAAAGATGATTATACTCCTTACGATGTAAGTAAATATGCGTATGAAAATGGTTACTATTTAGAAAGTAGTGGAACTACTTGGGATTTAATGCGAAAGGGGGCTGCCCATTTTGGTCTTAAGTCAAGAGAACTTCCCTTAGATGAAACAAGTATTAAAAAGGCTTTAAATAATGGGCATCCAATAATTTGCAGTATGCGAAAGGGTGATTTTACTATAAATGGTCATTATATTGTTTTAGTAAAAGTAGAAGATGGTAAGATAAAAGTTAATGACCCTAATAGTAAAATTAGAAGTAATATTCTATGGGATTATAGTCGTCTTAAAGGGCAAATTAAAAATTTATGGGAATTTTATTAGACATTTAAGATATTTTTCTTAAATGTTTTTTCCTGATTATATATTGACAAGTGATATATAGTGTTATATAGTGTTATATGTGAGGTAGAATGAAAATTATTATTAGTAACAGTAGTATGGTACCTATTTATGAACAGATTAAAAAGGCCATCATCGAAGAAATACTAGAGGGAAATTTAAATGAGAATGATTCGCTTCCATCGATTAGAGCTTTAGCGGAAGAAATTAAAATTAGTATTATGACAATTAAAAAGGCTTATGATGAATTAGAGAAAGAAGGATATATTATAGAAGTTCAAGGGAAAGGAACTTTTATAGCTCCGAAAAATAAAGAATTGATTAAAGAAAACTTTCAAAAAGAATTAGAGAAGCACTTAATGGAAGCCGTTAATTTAGCGAAAAAGAATAATATTTCTAAAAAAGAATTTAGAGATTTAATAGAGATTTTTTATGGAGAGTAAATATGAATATTATAGAAATTAAAGATTTAGAAAAAAATTATAATAAATTTTCCTTAGGACCAATTGATTTAAAAATTCCGAAAGGCGAAATAATTGGTTTAATTGGGGAAAATGGAGCTGGTAAAACCACTTTAATTAAACTTATTTTAAATATTATTAAACCTGATAAAGGTAAAATTAAGTTATTTAATCGTGATTATTTAGAAAATGAAGAATTAAATAAAAAAGATATTGGTGTCGTTCTAGACGAAATGTTCTTTCCTGAAATTTTAACTCCTTTAGATATAAATTTAATAATGAAAAATATTTATTCTAATTGGGATGTTTCTTTATATTTTGAATATCTTGAAAAATTTAATTTGCCTAAAGATAAAAGTATTAAAACTTTTTCTAAAGGAATGAAGAAGAAGTTAGAAATAGTTACTTCTCTTGCTCATCATCCTAAATTATTAATTTTAGATGAACCTACTAGTGGGTTAGATCCCGTCGTCCGTAAGGAAGTTTTAGATATTTTTTTAAACTTTATGCAAGAAGAAGATCATACAATTATTTTATCAACACATATAACAAGTGACTTAGAAAATATTGCTGATCGTGTCATTTTTATAGATAAAGGTCAAATTGTATTAAATGATTTAGGTTCCGATATTATGGACGACTATGGCGTTTTAAAATGTAGTATTGAAGAGTTTAAAACTTTAGATAAAGATGATATTATTAAATATCAAAAAAATAAGTATAATTATGAAGTTTTAATTAAAAATAGAAATAAATTAAAGAAAAAATATAAGGGAATGGTTATTGATAAGATAACTTTAGATGAATTAATGGTTTTAATGATTAAGGGAGAAGAAATATGAAAGGACTAATTATTAAAGATTTATTAACTACAAAAAGAAATTTTAAAATTATTGGCATTATTTTTATCATTTATATAATTATGGCTTTTGAAGGAAATAATAGTTTGAATTTTTTGCCTCCTTTTATGAGTGTTATGATGATGTTATCAACTTTTAGTTATGACGAATATAACAAATGGGATGCTTATGCTATTACTTTACCTAAAGGAAGAAGCAATGTTGTTACTGCTAAATATGTAATTACTCTATTATTAGTGTTAGCTTCATCTCTTTTAGTTTTTATCTTATCTATTTTAATTTCTTATTTAACTAACGGATCTTTAAATGTTGGCGATAATTTAGGTTTAATGGTTGGTTCTATTATCGGAACATTATTAGTTGAGTCTTTTATGTATCCTCTTATTTATAAGTATGGTATTGAAAAGGGAAGATTAATTATTTTTGTTTTAGTTTTTGGAATTGCTATTGGGGGAGGATTTTTAATTAATGTTTTAGATTTAAGTGTCCTTGGCATTTTCTTAAATAAACTGGGTGATTATTTACTTTATATCTTTATCATATTAATTGCCTTAATAGTATTTGCATCTTATTTAATTTCCAAAAGAATATATTTGCATAAAGAATTCTAACTTACTTGTAACACTGATTATAATATAATTAAAGTGTGAGGTGGAGTATGGAAATTTTAAAAGTTGAGAATTTAACCAAAATATATGGTAAAGGAGATACTAAAGTTGTTGCCTTAGACAATGTATCTTTTAGTGTTCAAAAAGGGGAATTTGTGGCTATCATTGGCGCTAGTGGCAGTGGTAAATCCACACTTTTACACCTAATTGGAGGTGTTGATAAACCTACTAGTGGCAAAGTATATATTGATGGGGAAGACATCTATTCTTTTAGTGATGATAAATTAGCTATTTTTAGAAGAAGACAAGTAGGTTTAATTTATCAATTTTATAATTTAATTCCAATTTTAAATGTTGAAGAGAATATTACTTTGCCAATGGATTTAGATAATAGAAAAGTATCTAAGGAACACTTAGAGGACATTTTATCAATGTTAGGTTTAAAGAAAAGAAGAAATCATCTTCCTAATCAATTATCAGGTGGTGAGCAACAAAGAACGTCAATAGGAAGGGCTTTAATTACTAGTCCAACCATTATTTTAGCTGATGAACCAACGGGAAATTTAGATACTAAAAATAGTGAAGAAATTGTTGAACTGTTAAAAAGAAGTAATAAAGAATATAAGCAAACGATAGTAATGATTACTCATAATTTAGAAATTGCCAAAAATGCAGATCGTATCATTAAAATTCAAGATGGCAAAATAGTAGGTGAGTAGCATGCATCTTTTTCAAAAGCTAACAACAACTAATTTACTTTTAAATAAGAAAAGAACCATAGTAACTATTATTGGTATTATTTTATCGGTGGCCTTACTTTCTGCGGTTACAAGTATGTTTTTCTCAGCTAGAGAAAGTATGATTGAATTTGAAAGTAAGAAAGATGGTAATTATCATTTTGCTTTTTATGATGTCTTAAAAGAAGATTTAAAAACATTTAAATTAAATAAGAATATTGATGATTATTATGTAACTAATAATTTAGGATATGCTAAACTTGAGGGCATAAAAAATGAAAATAAACCGTATGTCTATTTAAAAGCTTATGATGATAAAGCGATGCAAAATTTAGGCATTAATTTAATTGAAGGAAGATTGCCAGAAAATTCTAGTGAAGTAGTAATACCTAGTCATTTAGAGACTAATGGTAGAGTAGTCCTTAATGTTGGTGATTTCATTACTTTAGATATTGGAAAAAGAGTTACTAGTGATGGCGAAATTCTTACTCAAAATAATCCTTATGATGAGGAAAATAAGGAAACAATAACGGAAACAAAATCTTATAAATTTAAAATTGTTGGCATTATGAATAGACCATCAGGAATTTTTGAAGATTATCAAGCGCCAGGTTATACTATGATTACTCATTTAGATTCTAAAGTGGCAACTTCCGTTAATGACATTTATGTACGATTTAATGAAAAGGCTATAAAAAACCCAAGTAAAGCAGTGGCTCAATTAATTGATGTTGATGAAAAAGTTATTAAATCTATGTATTTTTCTTCCAAACTTTTAAGTGAAAAAGAAATGGAAAATTATCTTGATATTTTAAAAAGTGCTAAATATGATTTTAATTATAATAGTTATTTAATCACTCTAGAAACTGGTTTAACTGGTGATACGGCGATTACCGCCTTATTATATGTAGCTATTATTGTTATTATCATTATCATTTTTACTTCTATTTTTTGTATTAAGAATAGTTTTGACATATCCGTTACTGAAAGAGTTAGAGATTATGGAATGTTAAGAAGCGTGGGAGCTACTAAAAGACAAATTAAAATGAGTGTTTATTTAGAGGCCTTTATTCTTTCCTTAATTGGTATTCCTTTAGGAATATTAAGTGGTCTTTTAGCATCATACATTTTAGTTTTTATTAGTAATTATCTTTTAGAAGCCGCCTTCCAAGAGGGATTAAATTTACATTTTTCTTTCTCTTTTCTTGGAGTTGTTGCATCAGCCATTTTAGGCCTTATTACCATTTTACTTTCAGCCAGAAGAAGCGCTAAAAAGGCCAGTAAAGTTTCTCCCATTACAGCTATTCGCAATAGTGGTGAAGTAAGTATCAAGGCTAAGAGTCTAAAAATGCCTAAATTTATTTCTAAAATTTTTGGCATTGGAGGTGAAATATCTTATAAAAATTTAAAAAGGAGCAAAAAGAAATATCGGACGACTATAATAAGTATTGTCGTTTGTTCTTCAGTTTTTATTGCTCTTGCTTCTTTTATCAATTATGCTTTTAAATTTGTCAAATTAGAATATGGAACATATAATTATAGTTTAAGTGCTTATTTTAATAATAGAATGGATGACGAACTAAGTGCTAAAATTGCTTCCATTAAAGATTTGCCTTTAATTGAAGAGCTAGCCGAATATCGTGATTTTTCTATTAAAATAGAAGATCCTTCTAAATATTATACTAAAGAATATCGTGATATTAATCAAAATGACGCTATAATTGAAGTAGATGGCAAAGTGGTTGAGTATATTCCTGTAATTATGGTAAATGATGAATATTATAAGTCATATCTTAAAAAGTTAAATTTAAATTATGAAGACAATAAAGATAAGTTTATTTATCTAAATAAATTTTTTGCCTATGCTAATAATGATGAAAAATATCATGAAGTAGTTAAATATAATTTTAAGAAAAATGATGTTATTAAAGGAAATATAACTATTGGTGAGGAAAGGGAACAATCTTTAATGGTGGGAGCTTTAACAGATATTAAGCCAATGTTTATTTCTGACTTAAATTATTCTGTTTATTTAATTGGTAACAAAAAATATCATCAAGATATGTTGCCTGAAAACGATACGGTTTTTGTTTACATAAAGAGTAAAAATGCTAATGAAACCCAAAACCAATTAGAAGAATTATTTAAGGATTATGATATTAATATCAATAATATTGATGCTAATTTAAAGCAAATGAATTATTTCTTTACTTTAGTGGCTATCTTCTTATATGGTTTTATTACCGTTATTGCCTTAATTGGAATTACTAATATCTTTAATACGATTACTACTAATATGAACTTGCGAAAAAGAGAGTTTGCTATTTTAAAAAGCATTGGAATGACTACATCAGAATTTAATCGTATGGTACGATTGGAAAGTGTCTTCTATGGTACAAAATCATTACTAATTGGTATTCCTATAGGTATAGGTCTTTCATATCTTATTTATTATTATTTAGCGAAGAGTAACTTAATTATTCATTTTTACATTCCTTTAATTCCTATTATAATTACAGCTTTAACAGTCTTTTTACTTATCTTTATGATTATGAAATATTCACTTAAGAAAATAGGAAAACAAAATATGATTGAAACAATTAGAAATGAAAATATTTAAGGTAGAACAACTTTATCCATGGTATAATTAAAAGGGAGGACCTATGAACATTTTACTTATTGAAGATAATGAAAATATTTTAGATGGTTTAAAATATTCGTTAACAACAGCGGGTTATAATGTTGATGCTTGTCAAACCATTAAAGAGGCTTTAGATTATTTGCATAATAATCGTCCTCAAATAATTATTTTAGATATAACTCTTCCTGATGGAAATGGTCTTAATTTTTTTGAGCATTATTTAACAAAGTATCAAATTCCAACAATTTTTTTGACAGCGTGTGATCGAGAAGAAGAAATTGTCAAAGGATTAAATTTAGGGGCTGAAGATTATTTAACAAAGCCCTTTTTTACTAAAGAATTGTTGGCTAGAATTAATAAGATTGCTTTAAGATGTAAAAAATCAGCAATTATAAAAATTAAAGATATAAAATTTGATTTAGATAAAATGATTGTATTAAAAAAAGATCAAGAATTAGACATATCTTCTTTAGAATTAAAAATATTACATTTATTACTTTTAAATTTAAATAAAGTAGTAAACCGAGAAGTTATTATTGATAAGTTGTGGGAATGGACAGGTAATGATGTTGATGATCATACAATAACCGTTTATATAAGTAGAATAAGAGATAAGTTAGGAACTGATATTATTAAAACAGTAAAGGGAATAGGATATAGAATTGATGAAGAAAAATAATTATTTTAAAAGATACTTAATTTTAATTATAATATTGGCTCTTCTTTTTAGCTTTTCTTTTCTTTATTTAAATAAACTAGAGGAGCAAAAGTATAATATCAATATTAATTATAAACTTAATAATATTATAGAGTTAATTAAAGAAAAGTATCCTTTAGTAAAAGAAGAAGATATTATATATAATTTTCAAACATCCAAAACTAATTCTAATTTTTTAACTAAATATGGTTATGATTTTGATGAAGAGATTATGTTAGATAATATAAAATTAAAAAAAGAATTTTTGGGACGTAAATTGGGTTTAATAATAATTTTTAGTAGTCTAATGATTTTAATATTTATTTCTTATAAAAAAAGAAATAGTAATGATATTGATAAGATTGTCAAAAAGTTAGAAAAAATAAATAATGGAGATTACAAAATTGATTTAAAAGATTTAAAAGAAGATGAATTATCGATTTTAAAAGATGAAGTTGCTAAAACAACGATAATGCTTAGAAGTATGGCTGAAGCATCTTTAAATGATAAAGTTAAATTAAAAGATTCTTTAGAAGATATTTCTCATCAATTAAAAACGCCTTTAACTTCCATTTGTATAATGTTAGATAATTTATTAGATCCAGATATTTCAAAAGAAATGAGAAATGAGTTTTTAAATAAGATTAAAAGAGAAATTACTAATTTAAATTTTCTTATCAATAGTTTATTAAAATTATCGAAATTTGATGTTAACGCTATTACATTTTATCGGGAAAAAGTTAAAGTTACAACTTTAATTAAAGAAGCTATTTTAAATGTTAATAGTCTTAGTGATCTTAAAAATATTACTATTAATTTTGATAAGCAATATAAGGAAGAAATATACTGTGATAAAAGATGGCAAATTGAAGCCTTAACCAATATTTTAAAAAATGCTTTAGAGCATTCAAATCCTAATTCCCAAATTGATATTGGCCTTACAAATAATAATCTTTATTTAGAAATTACCATAACTGATTATGGTAAAGGAATGGATGATGAAGATTTAGAACATCTTTTTGAACGATTTTATAAGGGAAAGAATGCTAGCAAAGATAGTATTGGGATAGGGCTTGCCTTAGCTAAATCAATAATTTTAGAAGATAAGGGGAAAATAACTTGTACTTCCAAAATAGAAAAGGGAACAACTTTTAATATTAAATATTTTTATTAAAGTTTTTGGATTTATTATAATTATACAAAAATAGGCCAATTTTTAAGAATTAATTTATTTTAAATATAATGCGTGTTATAATATTATCCGAGGAAATTATGGATTTAGAAAAATTAGGAAAAAAGATAAAAGATATACGTGTTAGTCATAATTTAACCCAAACGGAGTTTGCTCAATTTTTTTATGTTTCACCCCAAGCTGTAAGTAAATGGGAAGTGGGTAAAAGCATGCCTGATTTAGAAACTCTTTACTTAATAAGTGAAAAATTTAATATTAATTTTTCAGAGTTTTTAGAAGATGATATTATTAATTTTAAGCCTAGTAAAAAGATAAGAAATATAAAGATCTGTTTATTCATTTCATTGATTGTAACTATTATGCTTGGGCTAATGATTTTAGTTACTCATAAAGATGATTTTGAATTTAGAACTATTTCTTCTAATGTAAATAATTTTAGTTTGTATGGAAGTATCGCTTATAATGAAAATAAGGCTACTATTTATATTTCTCATATTACTTATGAAGGTGAAGATAGTAATAATGAATATGTAAATATTAAATGTCTTTTATATGAAAACGTCGGTAATAAAAAAGAAGTTATTGGTACGTATAATTATGAAGATAAAGAAATTAAGCTAAAAGATTTTTTAAGTAAAGTTAATTTCAATATTAATCATTATTCAGATAATTGTAAAGTATATAATAATGATTCACTTCATTTGGAAATTGAAGCCATTAATGCTTCTCATCAAACCGTTTTTTATAAAATACCTTTAATTATTGAAAACAGTTGTGAAAATTAATTCAACCAAAAGTTGAATTTTTTCAACCACTAATTTATTGGCAAATAAGAATAAAAGAGGATAATTAATAATGAAGGAGGAAAGCATGAAGAAAAATTATTTAGAGGTTTTAAATTTATCATCATTAATTATGACTATTTTAGTATTAATTATAGTATTTTGTTTTTTTATGATGCCTTTTGTGGTAAAAGCTTCAGGAAATTATAAAACTATGGATTTAAAGGCATCTTTAAAAGATGAAGGTATTGAACCTAATTTAGATAATTATAAAGAAACAGATGATCAAATAACGATCTATTTATTCAGTGGCAAAGGCTGTGGCGTATGTCGCAATTTTTTAACTTTTTTAAATAGCATAGTTCCCGAATATGGTAAATATTTTAAGTTGGTATCTTATGAAACTTGGAATGATGCCCAAAACAAAGAACTTTTAAACAAAGTTGCTCTTTTTACGGGTGTTCCAAATGAAGGAGTTCCATATATTGTTATAGGTGATGAGGTTTTTGGCGGCTATTATTCTGGCTATGATGAAGATATTAAAAAAGCTATAACGACTGAATATAATAAAAAAGTTAAATATGATATTATGGAAGAAATGAGTAAAGATGAGAAGGATAATAAAGAAACTAGTAGTTCTAATATAGGGTGGAATTTATTATTTAATATTTTAGGCTCTGGGGCTGTAATATTGTATGTACATTTTTCTAATAAAAAGATCTTAGCAAGATTAGAAAAATTAGAATTAAAAAGAAAGTAGGAAGATTTGATGAAGAAGAAATTATTAATTGTTTTAAGTATATTTTTAAGTATTTTTTTCTTTACCGCTTGTGGTAAAAAAGAAGAAACTGATGCTATGAAGTTTAAAGATGAATATGAAAGTGTTAATGGAACAAAGACAAGTAGTGGTAAGGATATAAGAAATTTGGAAATACCTCTCGATAATCCTTTTGTCTATAAGGAAGCTTCTGATATTGTTGATTTACTAGAAGCTAAAGAAACTTTTGCTGTTTATTTTGGTTATAATACTTGTCCATGGTGTCGTAGTGTTATACCAACTTTAATTGAAGTTTTAGATGATTTAGATATTAATAAAATATATTATGTGGATATTCATGATATTAGAGATACTTTAGAGGTAAATAGCGATGGCGAGGTCGTTACTAGCAAAAAAGGTAGTGATGATTACTACAAATTATTAGAATTATTAGATGGAGTTTTAGAAAAATATTCTTTAACTGATAGTAAAGGCAAAGAAGTAGATGCGAAAGAGAAAAGAATTTATGCTCCTAATGTTGTAAGTGTCATTAATGGTGAACCCCAAAAATTAGATACAGGTATTTCTGAAAAACAAACAGATAGTTACATGGAACTTACCGATGATATTAAAAAAGATATGTATGATAAGTTAAAATGTGTTTTAGATTGTCTAGCTACAGAACCAGAAAAATGTGGAATAGGTTGTTAAGAAGATTCATATCTTCTTTTTAACGTTATGGGGCTTTCTATTTGCATATCTTTAATATTTATAGTAAAATTCTATTAGGTGGTAAAATGGAAAGGCGTAATAAAATAATTCTTTATTCTATTATTGTTCTAACAGTTGTAGTTTTAAGTTTATGCATTAATTCTTTAGTTAAAAATAAAAGCCATGCCATTAGCGATGCCAGTATTTTTCGTCAAGAATATATGAGCTATAATGATAAAGTTGATTCTCAAGATAATGCTTATTTAGATGTTATGATAAGTGAAGATAATTTAGTTAATTACATAACCTTAGAAGAAGCCATTAATATGTTAAAAAGTCAAAGTGGTATTATTTATTTTGGTTATGCCACTAATAAAGAATGTCGGGCTTTAATTCCTACGTTATTAAAGGTTTCTAACGAATTAAAAGAACCTATTTATTATTTAGATATTTCTCTTTTAAGGCCAACTTATGAAGTTATAGATGGTAATGTAAAAAAGATCAAAGAAGAAAATGATCTTTATTATGAACTTATTGATCTTTTAAAAGATTATTTGGATGAATATGCTATTTATGATGCTCTAGGTAATCGTTATGTTTTAGAAGAAAAATGGTTATCAGCCCCAACTTTAGTGGCATTTAAAGATGGGAATATAACTTCGGCTTTTACAAATTATCATAGTGAATTAGAAAATGAAGATAAGTTAGAAAGTTTAATAGAAAGTCTTATTAAAAGTAAAAATACATTTGAAGATTGTGCTCGTCATGGTTGTTAATAATGTTTCCGTATTTCCAATGATTATGGTATAATTAAAAAGGGTATAAGGGTGATGATATGGCAAATAAGAAAAAGCAAAAGGGACCTGTTGTTCTAGAAGATATAGAATTACGGCCTCAAGTAATTGGTTATGCTTATAAAAAGAAAAGTAATCTAGGACGGGTTATTTTCATCTTTATTGTTTTCATTTTAGCGGTTTTTTATATAAATGATATTTCGGTATTTATCAATAATTTATTAGGTAAAAATACTGCCAGTACTATAAGTGGTAACTCGGGAGGTAATAAAGAGCCAGAAAATCCCAATGAACCCAATTTACCTAGTGAAGATGATATGGTATATAATGTCTTTAGTAATACGCTAGAGATAACCGAAGGATCATTAGTTTTAAAAAATTTCAATTATGGAAATAGTACTTTAACTTTTGACGCTACTAATAATAGTCAAAGTACAATTAATTTAAATGGACGTAAATTTTTTATTGAAATCTATTCTGAAGATAAAACTTTACTTAACAGGTATAAAATTGATATAAACACTATTATTGGTGGAGATAAAAAAGCTTTTTCTTTAAATGTTCCTATGTCTTTTTACTATATTATTTTAAGTGAAAAAACGGTTAATGATTATCCAGAATTTACTTTAGCGGATGATGATTATGGTCGAGGAACTTTAACTTGTAAAAAAGATGATGAAACCTTAGTTTACACTTTTGAAAAAAATGAATTAAATAGTATTACTGATACTATTTCTAATAGTAATATTAATGATCAAAATTATAATGCTAATTATCAAAGTGTTCAAAATATGGTTAATACTTATCGAAATGTTACCGGAGTAACGGCGACATTTAATGGTTCTAGTAATGGCTATACAGCTGTCATTTCCCTTGATCTTGCGAAAGCTGATTTAACTAAATTAAATAGTCCATATTATTATGCTCATAAAGAAGAGCCAAGAGTAGTGAATTTTGAAATGATAACTTATGGTTTTACATGTAGTTAGGGTGGTTTTATGAATTTACATCTAGAAGATTTTGATGGTCCATTTGATTTGCTTTTACATTTAGTAAGAGTAGCTAAAATGGATATTTATACGATTAATATTAAAGATATAATTGATCAATATCTTAAATTTATTGAAAGTATTCCAAAAGAAGATTTAGATGCTTCTTCTGAATACTTAGTTTTGTCTTCTGAACTTATTCATTTAAAAAGTAAAATGTTAGTAAATAAAACAGAAGAAGAGGAAGAAGAGGAAGAGTTTACCATTAAGAGTGGAGAAGATTTAAGGAATAAATTAATTCAATATGATCGTTATAAAAAAATGTGTGAAACATTTAAGGATTTAGAAGAAAATAGATTAGATTACTATACAAAAGTTCCAGAAAATATCCAATATTTTTTGGATGAAGACGAAAGAATTGTTAATAGTGATGTTACTTTAGATGATTTATTAAATGCCTTTTTAGAAATGCAAAAAAGAGTTAATTTTCAAAAGCCTTTAACGACTAAAGTAATGAAAAAAGAATATAGCATTAAAGATAAAATTAAAGAAATAAGAAGTCTTTTGCAAATTAAAAAAAGAGTAGAGTTTGTAGAGTTATTTGATGTCTTAACGAAAGAGAATGTGGTAGTAACATTTTTATCTCTTTTAGATATGAGTAAAAATAAAGAAATTTTACTGAAGCAAAATAAAGCATTTAGTACAATTATGATAGAAAGTGTTGAATAAAATGAATTTAGTAGGTGTATTAGAGGGATTATTATTTGTTGTTGGGGATGAAGGAGTAACCCTAGAAGATATTTGCAAAGTTTTAAATGTTAGTGAAGAAAAAGCTAAAGAGCTTCTTACAGCTTTAAAAAAAGAATATGAAAAAGATGAAAGAGGTATCAAAATAAGTTATTTAGGGAATGCCTTTAAATTAACTACTAAGAAAGAGCATAAAGAATTTTATCAAAAATTAGTGACCGAAAGAGTTGATACTTTATCTCAAGCTCAATTAGAAGTTTTAGCCATTATTGCTTATAATGAACCAATAACTAGAATTGAAATTGATGAAATAAGAGGTATTAGTAGTACTTATGTTATTCGTAAATTATTAAGTAAAGATTTAATTAAAGTTGTAGGTAAAAGTGATTTGCCTGGTAAACCTAATTTATATAAAACGACCAGAGAATTTTTAGATTGTTTTGGTCTTGCTTCATTAAATGATTTGCCTGAGTTAATAGTGGAAAAAGAAAATGAAGAAGTCCCTTTATTTAAGCCTAAAGATGAAATAGAAGAATTATAGCGTAAAAAAATATTATATGCTATAATATTCTTACCTGCTCGTATGGCGAAATTGGTAGACGCGATTGACTCAAAATCAATTTTTCGATAAGAAAGTCTCGGTTCAAGTCCGAGTACGAGCACCAAATAGATAATAAACTCGGAAAATTCGAGTAAAAATAAAGCGCGCTTGATAAAAGGGCGTTTTTATGTTAGTTATTTTCTTGACTAGTAAAAGCGGCAAAACCAAAATAAAAAAGTAAGAATGAGACTCTTACTTTTGGCAGTTTCTTAATAAATTAATTTATTTTTTTACAATCGTATTTTCTGTCCTTGTATGGATAAGAATACCTGTATCTGGATGATAAGTATTTTTTTGCTCTATATCGCCAATAATAATTTCATCGCTTTTTTTCACTATTTTACTAGTTATTTGTAATGTATCACCAACGTCAAAACTCATAAAATCATAAGGGGTAGAGCTTACCCAAGTTTCTTTTTGATAATTGATGTCTTCTATATTATCTAGTAAATAGACATACCATCCATTTGTAAATGTTACTTTTCTACATACGGTATCTACAATTTCGCAGGAAATTTGATCACTAATTGATTCTATAGTTCCTTTAAATTCAATTTTAGCCCCAGAATAATTATTTTCAAATTTTACACTATTTTTGTTATATATATTTTCAATTTCTTTTAAAGATAACTCGTTAACCTCTCCATTATTGTCAGTAATCGTGGCTTTTGAATTTCCACAGCCAGTTAAACTAATTAATAAAATCCCACAAACTAAAATTCCTAATATTTTTTTCATGTTTTTAAAGCTTCTCCTTTCTAATTTTATTATATCATGTTTGCTAAATAAAGTTAAAGTTAGTATAATATTAATAGAGAAAAGTAACAGAAGGATGATGATCTATGAAAAAAACAATATTAACCATTTTATTAAGTGTAATTTTTACCCGAGTTTGACAGATAAAAAAATAAAAAAGTTTAATTTTTATTGAAATTAGGCTTTTCTTTTTACACAAACTATG
>CANRKS010000014.1 GCA_947631285.1 uncultured Bacilli bacterium
ATTAGAAAATGGTGACCCAATAGGTTTAATGTATATGAGTGATTTTTTGCTTTCAGCACCAAGCACTACGACCGCCGAAAAAAATATTTGGCTCTTTTTCAAAAAAGCGTATAATGGATCATATATACCGGATGGCTATTATTGGACGATGACTCGGATCGAAGGTGTTGGTACATATGGTACACGTTATGCAAGAGGCTTTTATGTAAACGGGACGACTCATGCCGAATTAGATGAGAGGTATTCCGTTCGTCCTGTCTTCTATCTAAATTCAAGTGACTTAAAAATATCTGGTAATGGTAAAGTTGATGATCCATATATAATCGCGGGAATACCAGATTAAAATAACTGAGGAAGAGAGAAATCTCTTTTTTTATCTAAGAATAATAAATGTTAAAATATTGCGATAATTCCTAAGTTATGCTATACTAAATTTAAGAATAAGGAAGGTCAATATGAATAAAAGGGTTACTGATACTAGAAGTAAAAGTAAAAATGATATTGAAGAAGATCCAGAAATAAAAAAAGTTGCTCATGCAAATAATTCTTCACAATTCGTGCTATTATTGATTTTAATAGTCCTTTTTGGCTTGACTCTTTTTTGTGCTTTATTTTATATTGGTAAATATTATGAGACTAGAAAAAAAGTTACTGGTGATGCCGAATTAATTGAAATAAGTAAAGAAAGTAATAAGTCTTTAATAACTAATAATGGACCTTTTGAAACAGTGATTGATGATACTTCATCTGAAGATATTTTTATTGAGTCTTTTGCTAATGCTGAAATAGAAACTGATGCTAAGAGTAAAAAAGATGGGGTATTAGTTTTTGATGTTAAATATGAAATATTAAAAAATGATTTTAGATATAATATTATTCCTAATATAAATAGTGATGTGGTTGTTAGATTTTCTTATTCTTTTGATAATGAAGAATGGACTAGTATAGGTAATGTTTTAAGTACAACTACGTCGACAATTAATCCTTTAATGAGTAATTATTATGATGTTGGAGGAATAAGTGGAGTTATAAATGTTGCTACTAATTATCGTCTTTCTAGTAAACCTAATGAAATCAAGAGAATTTATTGGAAGAGCGAAACTTTAATTAAAAATACAACAGATACCGTGGGTAAAACTTTTACAGCTAACTTAAAAATTGAGTATAAAGAGAGTGCCTAGTTAAATTACGAAAGTATTGTTATTGAGAAAAAAGTTGTTTATAATATTTTTAGAATAAGGATGAGTCGTATGGATAATACCGAAGAAACACGTTATAATTTTAAAGGTTTATTTAAATATATTTCAACTGTTATTAGTTGGACTATTTTTACTTTACTTTTAGTTATTGGAGTCTTACTAATTTATTATTTCATTTCTGTTCGTCTTTATGCTACTCATGGTGAAAAATTTGAGCCTAAGTTTTCCGTTTATACAGTTGTTTCTGAAAGTATGGAACCCACAATTGATAAATACGATGTTATTGTAAATACCAAGATAGATAGCATAGATGATGTTAAAGTAAATGATGTAGTTACTTATATTTCTACTTGGCAAGTAAATTATGGTATGACAGTTACGCACCGAGTAATAGGGACTAAAACTTTAGATGATGGATCAAAATGTTTAGTGACAAGAGGGGACAACAATACATCTGAAGATCCAATATGTGTTAAAAAAAGTAATGTTATTGGTATTGTAAGAGCGGTTATTCCATCTCTAGGACGAATTCAATTCTTCTTATCTAGTAGTTTTGGCTGGTTATTGATTGTTTTAATCCCTGCTTTATATATAATATTTAAAGATATCTTAAAGATTTTCCATTTATCAAAAGATATAAAAGAAGAAGATAAAGAAAAAAATAAACCTGATAAAGGAAAAGTTGAAGATAAAATAAAAGATATTGAAAAAGAAAAAGCAGAAGAAATGAAAGAAGAAATAGAAAATCGGGCGCAAGAAATTTTAAAAGAAAGTAAACCAGGTAATAAATATTTACAAGAAGCTTATGAAGAGTTAAAAAAAGTAAAGAATAGAAGCGAATAATCTACTTTACTTTTTTTTCTATTTGCTTTAAAATACTAATAAGAAGGAAGTGTTGTTATGGAATTAAAAGGTTCAAAAACTGAAAGTAATTTAATGGCTGCATTTGCTGGTGAAAGTCAAGCTCGTAATAAATATACTTATTATGCTAGTAAAGCCAGAAAAGATGGCTATGAACAAATCGCAGCTATTTTTGAAGAAACGGCCAATAATGAAAAAGAACATGCTAAATTATGGTTTAAAGAATTACATGATGGAGAAGTTCCTGATACGCATACTAATTTAGAAGATGCTGCAGCGGGTGAAAATTATGAATGGACAGATATGTATCAAGAATTTGCAAGAGTAGCTAAAGAAGAAGGATTTGATCGCATAGCTTTCTTATTTGAAAGTGTGGGAAAGATTGAAAAAGAACACGAAGAAAGATATAGAAAACTTATTAGTAATATAGATGAAGGTTTAGTTTTCTCAAGCGAAGATGATCGTATTTGGGTTTGCCGTAACTGTGGTCATGTAGTTATTGGTAAAAAAGCTCCAGAAGTATGTCCAGTTTGTAAACATGCTCAAAGCTATTTTGAAAGAAAAGCCGAAAATTATTAATATTAAAAACATAGAGATTTAATCTTAGTAGATTTATTAATTCTAATGAAGAGAATAAATATAATGGGTGGAAATATTTATAGATAAATAATAAATTGAATTTCAATTAATGAATGTTTTTGGGTAATTCACATTACGAATTTAAAGTGTATGGAAAATTTCATAAATAAAGGTGGTACCGCGGGAATTCTCGTCCTTTACCAAAATTTATTTATGAAGTTTTTATTTTAAGGAGGATAAATATGCATAATGATAAAATAGAAGAAATATCTAAAAGTTTAGAGGAATCTTTTAAAGGAATTTCGAAAATAAGTGATTTAGAAAATTTAAAAGTTTTATACATGGGTAAAAATGGGCAAATTACTTTATTGAACAGTTTAATTAAAGATGTTCCAAATGAAGAGAAAAAAGAATTTGGCATGAAAGTAAATGAATTAAAGAACACTTTTAATACTAATTATGAGAAGTTAAAAGAAGAATTAGAGCAAAAAGAAATAAATGAAAAATTAAATAAAGAAGCTATTGATGTTACTTTACCAGGAACTAAAATTGAAGGGGGAAGTGCTCATCCTATTGAACGTATTATTGAAAGTTTAGAATCTTTACTTATGAGTATGGGTTATGATGTTGTCGAAGGACCAGAAGTTGAAAAAGATTTATATAATTTTGAACTACTTAATTTACCTAAAGGCCATCCAGCGAGAGATGCCCAAGATACTTTTTATATAAAAGGGGATGAATATTTACTTAGAAGTCAAACTAGTCCTGTTCAAGTAAGAGAAATGTTGGCGGGAAAAGGGGAAATGCCAATTAGAATAATTTGTCCTGGTAAAACTTATCGAAGAGATGAAGATGACGCTACTCATTCTCATGAATTTACGCAAATGGAAGGGTTACTTGTAGATAAAGATATTACCTTGGGAGACTTAAAAGGAACTTTTGAAGAAATAGCCAAAATGCTTTTTGGTAAAAGTAGAGAAACAAGATTTAGACCAAGTTATTATCCTTTTACAGAACCGAGTGTTGAGATGGATATTAGCTGTTTTAACTGTAATGGTAAAGGATGTAATATTTGTAAAAATACGGGTTGGATTACAGTTGGGGGAGCTGGAATGGTAAATCCTATAGTCTTAAAAAACTGTGGATATGATCCATCAAAATGGAATGGTTTTGCTTTTGGATTTGGAATTGAAAGATTAGCAATGCTTAAATATGGCATTAATGATATTAGAACCTTTTATGTTAATCATGATATTAGAATGTTAAAAGAATTCGATAGAAGGGAGTATTAAAATGGCAATAAGTTTAAATTGGGTAAATGATTATGTGCCTGTTAAAGATATTGATCCTGTAAGTCTAGCTAATAAAATAACAGCGGCCGGAATTAATGTTGAAAAAGTTAGCAGTAATAATATTAATAACTTAGTTATCGGCCACATCTTAGAATGTGAAATGCATCCTGATAGTGATCATTTACATGTTTGTAAGGTTGATGTAGGAAGGGAAGTTTTACAAATTGTATGCGGAGCTTCTAATGTTCGTGCTGGCTTAAAAGTAATTGTTGCTTTACCTGGGGCTATCTTACCGGGAGATTTTGAAATTAAAAAAAGTAAGATAAGAGGAATAGAATCAAATGGTATGATTTGTGCTTTATTTGAACTAGGTTTAGAAGAAAAGACAGAAGAAACATATAATAAGGGAATAACAGAATTAGATATTGATGCTCCCATTGGTGATGAGGCATTAGAATATTTAGGATATAACGACACTTTATATGAATTAGATTTAAATCCTAATCGAACTGACTGTAATAATCATTTGCCATTTGCTTATGAAGTAGCAGCTGTTTTAGGAAGAAGTGTAACGATGCCATCTGTTTCCTACCAAGAAATAGATGAAAAGGTAGAGGACTTGGTTTCTCTAAATGTTCTTACATCTAATGTTTCTATGTATAATTTGATGATTGCTAAAGATGTTAAAATAAAAGAAAGTCCTGATTTTATTAAGCATCGTTTAGAAGTCGCTGGCATAAGAAGTATTAATAATGTAGTAGATATTTCTAACTATGTAATGCTTGAATACGGTCAACCTCTTCACTTTTTTGATAAAGATGTTGTTGGTGATGAAATAGTAGTGAGAATGGCGAAGCCAAATGAAAAAATTATTACCTTAGATAAAGAAGAAAGAGATTTAGGTGAAGATGATATTTTAATCACGGACGGAAATACTCCTTTATGTGTTGCGGGAGTAATGGGTGGTTTAAATAGTGGTATTACGGATAAAACTAAAAATATTTTAATTGAATCAGCTATATTTAACCCTTATAACATTCGCTATACTTCTATAAGATTAGGTCTTAGAAGTGAAGCTAGTTTAAGATTAGAAAAACCTTTAAGTTATGAATTCTGTAAGTTAGCTATTAAAAGAGCTTGTCATTTATTAGAAAAGTATGCTGATGCTAAAATAGTTAAGGGAATAGTAACTTATGATAAAGTAGATAAGACGGAAAAGATAGTAGAAGTTACCTCAAAAGAAATAAATACTATTTTAGGAATGGTTGTAGAAAATAAGGATGTAGAAAGAATTTTAACTAATTTGGGCTTTTCTTATAAATATGAAAATGATACTTATACGGTTAGTATTCCGAATAGAAGACAAGATATATATGCCCAAAAAGAAGATATTATTGAAGAAATTGGACGAATTTATGGGTATGATAATATTAAACCTACTTTACCTTTAATTAGAACTAAAAAAGGTGAATATCGAGAAAATGTTAAGATGCGAAAAATCGTTTCTAAAAGACTTCGAAGTTTAGGCTTTCATGAAATTAGAACTTATACTTTAACAAGTGAAGAAGAAATAGAAAAGTTTAATTATCAATTTGGAAAAAGCATTAAACTTTTAAGACCAATGTTAAAAGAGAAAGCTTGGATTAGGCAAAGTTTACTCCCTTCTTTATTAACTGTTTCTGAATACAATAAGAGTAAGAAAAATAATGATATTTTCTTATATGAAATTGCTAATGTTTATCATGAAGAAGAGGATCATTATAAAGAGAGTACCAGAGTAGCCTTTTTAATGACGGGAAAATATTTAAGTAATACTTGGAATGCTTTAGATTATAAAGTTGATTTTTATCTAATTAAAGGAATGGTTGAAAACATTTTAGACTATTTAGGCCTAAAAGATCGTTATACATTATTCTTAAGTGATAATTTACCAAAAGAAATTCATCCTAAAATTAATAGTGAAATTAAAATTGATGGTACTCCAGTTGGTTATTTTGGAAAACTTCACCCTAATGTTTCTAAAGATGATGTATATGTATGTGAAATCATATTAAGTGAAGTCTTACTTCATAAATCTAGTGATGTAAAATATCAAGAATTAAATAAATATCCTAAAATTGAAAAAGATGTCGCTTTTGTTGTTGATAAAAATATTCCGGCGGCGGATATTTTAAAAGAAATTAAGAAAAGTGGCGGAAAACTTTTAACAGATATAAAAATATTTGATATTTATACCGGAGATAAAATAAGCTCTGATAAAAAATCTTTAGCTTATAATTTAACTTTTGAAGATAATACCAGAACCTTGACTGAAGATGAAGTTATGACTTTATTCAATAAAATAATATTAAATGTTGAAGAAAAATTTAGAGCAAGTATTAGAGATAAATAGAAGATTAACTAAAATTAGTCTTCTTTTTAAATTGGTTAAATTTGACAAAAGAGCTTAAGCAAGTTATAATGGTAACATAAGTTACTATAGTAAGGGGGCTTAATATGCCAGCAAGCTGTAAATTAGAAAAGCAAACTATTATTAAAAAAGCAGTGGTTATGATTAATAAAAAGGGTTGGGATTCTTTAAATGCTAGAGATTTAGCTAAAGAATTAAAGATATCAACTAAACCTTTATATCGTATTTATCAAAATATGGATGAAATAAAAGAAGATATTTATAAAGAAATTTATCGAGAATATGATGAATTTATTACAAGTAGAGTTGATAATAAAAAAGCTTTAGTAACTCTATGTGTAGCTTATGTAGAATTTGCCAAATATTATAAAAATTTATTTATTAGTTTATTTTTGTCTAATAATTTAAAATGGCAATCTATCGATGATGTTTTAAATGAGAAATGGAATCAAGGGGCTATTATAAATCTAGTTAATAAAGGAGGCTATTCTTTTGAAGAAGCTAAAGAGCTATTTATGCATTTATGGTTATATGCAAATGGGTTAGCTACTTTAATATCTACCAATAAGATTGATATAGATGATAAAGAAGTAATTGTTAGAATAGTTAAAATATATAAGACACTAACTAAATAATTTGGTATAATAGTGATTAGGAGGCATTAGAAAGTGAAAAAGAATTATATTTTATTAATTATTGTATTATTTTTATTTATGTTTGTTCCCATAGTTGAGGCCGCTAATAAAGCAAAAGTTTATATGTTTAGTAAAGATGGTTGTTCAGCTTGTATGAGTGCTCATGAATATTTAGATGGTTTACTTAAAGAAAATAAAGATTTATTTGAACTTGTAGAAATTGAAGTTTTTAATCATAATGGAGCCGTTGAAAACAAGGGAGCTTATGATCTTATGATCGCGGTCTTAGAACATTATAATGAAAATACTGAGACTTTATATACGCCAACAATTGTTATTGGTGATTATCATAATATTGGTTTTCCTAGAGATGAAACTGATTTATATAATGCTATTATGGAACTAAATAATAGTGAGGAAGATATTGATGTTGTTAAAGATCTGGCTAAAGAAAAGAATATTAATATCAATGATGTTAAAATAGATGTTAATAAAGAAAATGCTTATGATGCTTACATAATTATTGGAATCTTTATTGTTTTAATCGGGGGATTTGCAGGCTTAGTATTTTTAGGCAAGAAATAAAAGTAGTTTTACTACTTTTTTAAAATAGATAAGAAATAGGGTTGATAAAATGAAAGAAAAAAATATTAAGAATTTGGAAAATGAATTAAGATATTTGACCAATGAAGTTAAAATGGCTGATATTGAAAAGTATAATAATGTCTTAGCTAATGATAAAGTAGATATAAAAAAAATTGCAGAAGAAATTTATCTTAGTCATGGAATTAATTATGCTAAATTGAATAAAGGATTTTTTAATAATTTAATTGAAACGATAACTGAGTTTGGCAGTTTATTCAAAAATAAAACGGGTAATATTAAAGGTAAAATGTTTTTAGAAATGTTATGTATGGTTTTAATATTAGTGTTTTTAAAAGTTCCTTTTGATTTTGTCAGAGACTTAGGTTTTGATTATATTGAGTTATTAACTAATAATAATGTTTTCTATGTTATTTGGAATTTAATTTTTCTTCTTATTTATACTATTGTCTTTATTTGCACATTAATCGTATTAATGCGGAACTTTAATAATAAATATCGTAATTTATAAAAAAAGAAAGAAATAATTCTTTCTAAAAGTTTTTTTCTGAATAAGCATGAGAATAATTAATTCTTTCAAAAAATTCAACATAGTCTAAATAGATCATTCTGATTAAATACCAATTACCAGTAGAGGGATCACTTATAATTAAGTGATCTTTTCCTGCTTCTTCAATAATTCCTGAGTATATTTTGTTTTGCCATTCACTGCTGTCAGGATAAGAAACAAAGGCATTAACTCTTTTTCCTTTATTAAGTCTTAAAATGTTTTCAATATAACTCTGTTCCATAGGTAAAAGGCTTGTAGAAGATATATTTCCTGGAGGACTAGAAGGAATAGTTGATGTTAGAGTATTGTTAGATGGATATGTGGGATTTTGATAATAACTGCCATTCATATAAATTCACCTCTCTAAAATATATTCTGATTTTAAAAATTCTTGCTAAAATATCAATAATATGCTAAAATATGCCCTTAGTTAGGGGGATAATATGACTAAGATAAATAGAAATTTTCAAGCATTACAATATAAGATGATTTACTATTTAAATAAAGAAAAAGTTAGTTATCAAGAATGGAGTAGTTATCGAGATTTTTTATTATCTTGTTTAGATGGAAGGATAATAAATAAAGATACAATGTATTATTTTTTGAAAGCTTTATTTAAGGCTCGTATTGTTTTTGAAAATGATTTGGAAAAAGAAGAATGGGCAAAAGAAAAGGATAAAATATTAGAGATCTTAACAAAAATTGATGCCAATCATAATTTAAATAATAATAGTGATATTAAAACACAAAGAAGATGACTTGCAAGAGGGCATCTTTTTTTGTATAATAAAATTAGGAAGATAAGAATGAAAAAGGAAGAAAAAATTAGCAAAAAAGATACTAGAGAAGTAATTGTAACAGGCCTATCTTTTGTTTTAGGAACCTTTTTGTTGGCCTTATGTTATAATTTATTTTTTGTTCCTAATGATATTGTCATTGGTGGTGTTTCTGGTTTAGCTATTGTTTTTAATGAGCTTACTGGTTTTAATACAGAAGCTTTTATTTACATTGCTAACATTGTTTTATTATTAGTTAGTTATGTTTTCTTAGGAAGAGAAGATACCCAAAGAGTATTACTTGGTACTTTTCTTTATCCCCTTTTTATTACTTTTACTGCGCCGATTGCTACATTCCTTTTAAATTATATAACTTTTTCTGAATTTTTAATTACGGTAGTTTTAGCAAGTCTTATGTATGGTGTTAGTAATGGTCTTGTTTATAAATATGGTTATTCTACTGGTGGTAGTGACGTTTTAGTTCGTCTTTTATGTAACTATCTTCATTTTAATGAAGGAACGGGCGTAATTATTGTCAATATTTTTATTATCCTAGCTGGAGCTTTTGTTTTTGGTATTGATACAGCTACTTATGCTATTATCATTAATCTGGTAGGATCAGTTTTGGTTGATAAAATATCAATTGGTATTTCTAATAGTAAGAAGTTCATGATTTATACTAGAGAGAGTGCCAAGGTCAAAAAAGTTATTGAAAAAGATGTTAAAACGGGTTATACCATTTTTCCAACAGAAGGGGGCTATTCTCATAAAAAGGGCGCAATGATCATGTGCGTTATTAGAAATCGAGATGTTAATCTTTTTAAATCCAAGATTTTGGAAATTGATCCATCGGCTTTTTTTGTTATAAATGATTGCTATGAAGTTCAAGGCGGTGTCAAGAGGTCAAATTTACCATTTTAGTAATGGTATTTTTTATGGTATAATGGTCTAGGAGTATATAATATGAAGTTTATTGAATTAAAAAATGTTAATAAAACTTATTCAACGGGAGTAACTGCTTTAGCAGATCTTTCAGTTGTGATTGATAAAGGTGAATTTGTTTTTGTAATAGGTCATACAGCTTCGGGAAAATCAACTTTTATCAAGATGTTATATCGTGAAGAAAAACCAACCAAGGGTAGTGTTATCGTTGGGGGCGTTAATGTGGCCAAATTAAGAAATGGTAAAGTTTATAAATTAAGAAGAAAAATAGGAGTTGTTTTTCAAGACTTTAAATTACTTCCTAAATTAACTGTTTATGAAAATGTTGCTTTTGCTTTAGAGTGCCTAGGGGTATCTGCTAGTGAAATTAAACCTAAAGTTTTAAAAGCGATTGAAATTGTTGGTTTAAAAGAAAAAACAAGAAGTTTTCCTCATCAATTATCAGGTGGTGAACAACAAAGAGTATGTATTGCCAGAGCCATTGTTAATGAGCCTAAATTACTTATTTGTGATGAACCAACTGGAAACTTAGACCCCGATACTAGTAAAGAAATTATGAAAGTAATTGAAAATATTAATAAAGATTTAAAGACAACAGTTATTATGGCAACCCATGATAAAGAAATAGTTAATCGTATGAAGAAACGCGTTCTTTTAATTGAGCATGGGGTTTTAACTGGTGACTATTTGAAAGGAAGTTATAAATCTCATGAAGCCCATTAGAATTATTGGTAGAAGTATAAGAGATGCTTTTAAAAGCGTATTTCGTAATTTTAGTTTAAGCTTGGCTTCTATTTTATGTGCCACGATAACTCTTTTAGTTGTTGCTATTTCTTTAGTCATTGCGGGTAATGTTGAGAATGCCACGAATAATTTAAAAGACGAATTAACAATTGTTGTTTATTTAGAAAAATCAGCAACTTTAGATGATGCCGATTTTATTGAATCCGCTATTAAAGATATTAAGGATGTTAAAGATGTTAAATATAAAGGTAAAGATGAATGGAAACTCGAAATGAGTGAATATAATTCTTCATTTGGTACCCTTTTTGAAAACTATGAAGAAAATCCTTTAATGGATTCTTTCACTGTTACTGTAAGTGATGTAAATAGTTTAGAAGAAATTGCTCATAAAATTAGTGAAATGGATAAAGTAGAAAGTGCTAATTATGGTGAAGATACGGTTAATACTATTATTTCTGTTTTTGATGTAGTGGAAAAAGTTACGGTTGTAGTAGTCATTGCCTTAATATTTGTCACAGCCTTTTTAATTACTAATACGATTAAATTAACTATTTATTCTAGAAGAAATGAAATTGAAATTATGCGTTTGGTTGGTAGTAGTAATATTGCTATTAAATTACCATTTGTTTTTGAAGGCTTTATAATTGGCCTTTTAGGATCATTAATTCCTGTTATTGTTACTATTTATGGCTATATTATTGCTTATGAAAGGTTGGAAGGGCATATTATTACTGAATTAATTAGATTAATTGAACCATATAATTTTGTCTTTATTGTGGCTTTAATTATTGCTGGATTAGGAGCTTTAATTGGTATGCTTGGAAGTCTTCTAGCAGTTAGAAAGTATTTGAAAGTATAATGAAAAAGAGAATTGTAAATAAAGTAATTATCGCTATTATGACCCTTTTATTTATTATTGCCTTAGGCGTTGGTACTTCTGATGCTAAAAGTGCTCAAACCTTGGGAGAGCTTAAAGATGAATTAAAAGAATTACAAAATAAAAAAGCGGCCCAAGATAATAAAAAGAAGCAAACTGAAAGCGAAATTGCTGCGAATAAAAGAAAAGTTATTACTACTTCTAATGAATTAGAAGAAACTAAAAAAGAAATTGAAGATGTCAAAAAAGAAATAGAAGAAACTAATTTAAAAATTGATGATTTAAAAGAAGATTCTGAATCAATTTTACGATTATATCAACAACTAGAAAGTGAAAATGTTTATATGGCATATATAACGGGAGCATCTTCCATGACCGATTTAATTATGAGAATGGACGCTATTAAAGAATTAACTGATTATAATGATGCTAAAATAAATGAAATGGAACAACTTAGTAATGATAATAAAAAATTAAATAAAGAATTAGATAAATATGAAGTTACTTTAAATAAAAGAATTGATGATTATAATGCAGCCTTAGATGCTTTAGGTGATGAGTTAGAAGGCATTGAAGAAGGCGTTGTTGATTTAGCTACGCAAATTAGTCAAAAGAAAGAAACCATTAAAATATATGAAAATATGGGTTGTAAAGATGATGAATTATTAGCGGTTTGTAGTTCCCTAAAAGATAGTAGTGGTTGGTTAAAACCTGTAGCTAAAGGAAGAATAACTTCTCTTTATGGTAATCGTACTGCTCCAACTGCCGGGGCTAGTTCTAATCATAAAGGAATCGACATAGGAGTGGCTGAAGGAACGCCAGCTTATGCAACTGCTAATGGAACGGTCGGAGCAATTGTCAGAAAATCTTCATGTGGTGGTAATATGGTTTATGTTTGGGTTAGAGTAAATGGTAAACCTTATACCTTCGTATTCATGCATTTATTAGAAATAAAAGTTAGTGTTGGTGATGCCGTTAATGTTAATACGGTTATAGGTCTTTCTGGTGGTGGTAGTACGGCGAAGAAAAACGGGGGATATGATCGTTGTACAACCGGAGCTCATTTACATTATGGCCTTGCCGAAGGAGGTTTTTACGATAGTTCAAACTTTAATGCCCACACTATTAATCCTCCGGGATATCCAGGTTTATATCAATGGTTTTATAGTAGATAATTTAACTAGTCAAATATTGGCTAGTTTTATTTTTTATGGTAAAATATTTATGCAAAAAAAGTTATAAAATAAATAGGATATAAATAGAAAGAGTGATTAATTTGAAAAAAGTTGTAATTTTTGGGGGTGGAAGTGGTTTATCCCAAATTCTCAAAGGCTTAAAATTATTCCCTTTAGATGTAACGGCCGTTGTATCAGTTTTTGATAATGGTAAAAGTACTGGACGTCTACGGAAAGATTATCATATTCCAGCGGTGGGGGATATATCTAAAGTACTGCTTTCAATGTCTGATTGTAATAATGATGTTAGAGAACTGATGAATTATCGTTTTAAAAAATCTAAAAGTTTAGGTAATCATTCTATTAAAAATTTACTTTTAACGGCCCTTTTAGATTTAAAAGGTAGTTTTGCATCCTCTTTACCTATATTAGAAAATATTTTAAATGTTAAAGGTAAAGTTTTGCCTATTTCTGAAGATAATGTTGATTTAATTGCGTATACAACTGATGGTAAAAAATTAGTTGGAGAATCCCAAATTACCGAAAGTAATAAAATTATTACCCGAATTGATTACTCTAATAAAATAAATATAAATCCTTTAGTTATTAAGGCTGTTAAAGAAGCTGACTTAGTTATTTTTTCTTCAGGAAGTTTAATGACTAGTATTATTCCTCATCTTTTAAATGATGAACTTAATAAAGTTATTAATAAAAGTAAAGCCAAAAAAATGTATATTTGTAATTTATTTACTCAACCAGGGGAAACAAGTAATTTTAAAGTAAGCGATCATCTTAAATTGTTAGAAAGCTATCTTGGTAAAGGTAGCATTGATATTGTTTTAGCTAATGGAGTTAAGATGAATTCTAATTTAGTTAAAAAATATGCAACAAAAGAACAAAAAGGCCAAGTAGAATTAGACCTTCCGGCTTTAGAAAAGATGGGTGTTAAAGTAATTAGTGATAAATTATATAAAATTGAAAATAATGTCTATCGGCATGATGAATTAAAAACAGCTTATTTAGTTTTTTCTTATTTAATGGATGGTGAATAAAAATGACTTTTACCACGCGATTAAAAGAAGAAATTAGTAAAAATGATAATAACGAAATTGAATCAAGATGTATTATTGATGCTTTTTTAAGATATAATGCTCTAATTAAAAAAGAAATAACCATTACTTTAGAAAATGCTTCTGTTACTCGTTTTGTCTATAAAATTATTAAAGAAGTTTTTGGTGTTACTCCCAAAATTATTGTTAGAATTCAAAAAAGATTTCGCGTAAAACAAATATACATTTTAGAAATAGCTGAAAAATTAGATTATATAAAAGAAGTAATTAATTTAAAAGGTTCTCCTATTTTAGATAGTGATGAAGAAAAAATAGCCTTTTTAAAGGGAGCCTTTTTAGGAGTAGGTAATGTCTCTAATCCTAAAACTAGTGGCTATCATTTAGAATATATTTTTTCTAATGAAAAAGATGCTAAATTTATTACAAAGTTATTAAATGAATTTAATCTTCATGCTAAAGTTACGCAAAGAGGTTATAAATATATTAGTTATATTAAAATGAGTGAATCTATCAGTGACTTAATTAAAATGTTTCGCGCGATTAATTCTTTATTTGAATTTGAAGATACTAGAATTTATCGTGACCATAAAAATATGGTTAATCGTCTCAATAATGTAGAGTTAGCTAATCAAGAAAAAACAATTAAAACGGGTTTAGATCAATTAGAATTAATTAAATTTTTAGAAAGTCATGAATTAATTCCTCTTTTAGATGATAAATTAAAAATAGTAATTAATTATCGTCAAAAATATCCGGAAGTATCTTTTCAAGAATTAGCTAATATAATCAGTATGGAAACTGATTATAAAGTAGGAAAATCAGGTATAAATCACCATTTTCGGACTATGCGGCAAATGAAAGAAAATTATTTAAATAATCAGAATGAAGGTAAATTATGAAAACAAGTGTTACGATACTTAGTACCAATTTAAATAAAAATATTTTGAAAAATTATCCTCATTATTATATTATTGATGGTAATTTTTTGATGGAAGATCTTTTAAAATATTCGCAAGTAATTTTTTGGCATAGCTTAAATAATAAAGGTGAGGAAGAAATAAAAAAGATATATCAATTTTTAAATAACAATCAAATTGATTTTATAAATGTTACTAATAATTCAGAAGAAGCATTACTTACAAATTATTTAATCATATATGATCGAGATAAAATTTTAATTGAAGGAAATACTTTAGAAGTTTTAAAAGAGGAAAAACTTCTTAAAAGATTAGGAATATCCCTACCTTTTATGGTAGAGCTTTCTTTACTTTTAAAAGACTATGATTTAATTAAAGATATTTATTTAGATTATGAAAAATTAGAAGGTGCTTTATGGAATTAAAAGATATTTTAAAAGAAGAAGGAATAGTGGGGGTAATTAGTCAGTATGAGTTTAGTTTAGATTTAAATAAAAAAGTATCTTCTATAGAAATTAAAAATCGAGATAAAGCCTTTCAAATGGTAAATTTACCAAATAATATTAAGGAAAAATATTTGCAAGATTTAACTTTAAGCGAATTATTTAAAATTGATTTAATTAGTAAGTTAGATGAAGAAATAATAATTATAGGTAATATCTCAGGCTGTCTAAATTTTAAAGAAGCTGAATTTATAAAAAAACTTTTATTAAAATTAGTAACTGTTTATCATAAAAAAATAATTGTTATTGATTCTTCCGTTCAAACGTTTTTTAATTTAGTCAAAAAAATAGTTGTTATTAATGGTAAAAATATTTTATATGAAACAGATAATTTTTATGATGATGATTTATATAAATATGCTAAAATTCCTAAAATAATTGAATTTGTTAAATTTGTTAATCAAGATAAGAAAAGAATTAATAAGACTACTGATATTCATGAACTTATTAAAGATATTTATCGGAGTGTATCATGAAAGTAATGTTAGTATTAAGTTATGATGGCTCTAAATTTTATGGCTTTCAAAGGCAAAAAAATGTGAGAAATGTGCAAGGATATTTAGAAAATACTTTAAGTAATATTTTAAATGAAGATATTTTAGTTAAAGGGGCAGGTAGAACTGATGCTGGTGTTCACTCTTTATATCAAGTAGTTCATTTTGAAACTAATAAAGATATAACTAATTTAAAACACAAATTAAATAATGTTTTAGAAGATATTAAAATAAAAAAAGTAAAAGTTGTGGATGATAATTTCCATGCGAGACACAGCGCATTATCTAAAACATATCTTTATAAAATAGATTTAAGTGGAAAAAAAGATAGTAATTATTATAATGTTATTAAATATAAATTAAATATTAAAAAAATGAAGGATGCAGCTAAATTATTTTTAGGTACTCTTGATTTTCATAATTTTGTTTCTGGGTATAGAGATGATTATCATAGTACAATTTATAAAATAAATATTTATAAATTTAATAACACTTTATATTTAAAATTTAAGGGTCGTGCTTTTTATCGCTATATGATAAGAAATTTAGTCGGAGCTTTAATTGAAATAGGTAAAGATAAAATAGATAAAAGTGTTATAAAGGATATGTTAGATTATCCAGAGTTAGAAAAAAGATTACCAACGGCTAGTCCCAATGGCTTATATTTACTAAAGATAAAATATTGACTAATTTAAAGTAAAAGTATTGACTTTTTTAAAGTAGACACCCCGACTAATTTAAAGTGAACATATTGACTTTTTTAAAGTAATGTTTATAATAATACCTTAATTAAAGGAAGGAACATTATTTTATGGATAATAATTCAGGAATGTTAGAAATGGTAGAAGGT
>CANRKS010000015.1 GCA_947631285.1 uncultured Bacilli bacterium
TAAAGTTACAACACCTATTATACTTCCAATTAATATTTTCTTTCTATTTTCTTCATTCATAACCATCTATTATTGTTAATAACTTCTATTATTAACAACACCTTTCATACTTTATATGGTTATTATATAACACCCCCCCCCAGTGTCAATTTTCGTTCAAATTTTGTTGGAACGGACGTCAAAATGATGTCAAAAAAAGGAAGTGTTTTCTTCCTTTTAGGTATTATTTTTTAATATCGTTAGTAAAAAATACTAGATTGATATCAAAATAAAATATGTACTAAATAATACCTGTGTACATATTTTATTATTTACTTGTATTTCTTTTTTATGGTACCAGTTTTTAGCAAATTCTCATCATCTTTCTGACTGTTTAAAGCAATTCCCACGGTGAATATATAAGAAAGAAAATAAATCCAGATCATGAGTACCACAATTGAGGCAAGCCCACCATATAATGCTTGATATTCGGCATAATTGGTAACATATCCTGAATAAATTACCGTTACAATTATCCAACCAACTGTAGTAAATAAGGCCCCATAATTAATAACTCGATCTTTATGTTTTTTATTGGGCGCCACAGCATAAATAATTCTAATGATAATGAACATAATTACCCATGATATTGGTCCTTTTAATAAATCAAATATTTCGACAATTCTCGTCGTAATTAAATCATTAATATTGACTTCTTTAATTAAATCAATAATTAAATTACCAAATACAGGAACAATTAACATAAAGACTAAAAGTAAAACTAAAAGAACAGTTAAACCAAAAGCTTTAATTCTTCTTTTAAGCCAACCTTGATTTTCAATACCATAAATAGTATTACTGGCCGTAATAATTGAATCAGCACCATTCGAAGCAATATAGAAACCAACAATGATGGTAATAAAGAAATGAATCCCAGCATTGTTACTTAAATTAACTCCTAGAATAAGATTAGCCATTTCTTTAGAAAAAGAATTAGCAATAAAATCATAAAGAAAATCAACAGATAAGTTAAGTACGGAAGCTGCATAAGAAATAAGCCCTAAGGAAGGGATAATAGCTAATACTAAGAAGAAAGCTATATTTCCTGGAAGAATAATCATATCACTTCTTCTAATTACCTTCTTAAAGTTCTTAAAGAATTCTTTAATTGTTGTTTTGGCATTATCGACTCTTTTTTTCATTCTTTGCCACTCGCCTTTTTATTTTTCATATCCATTGTTGCTTCCGTTAAGGCATCTTCAATTGTCTTTAAATTATTTAAAATAAAACTATAACCAAATTCAGCTCCATAATTATATGGTAATTTACTCAATTCTTTATTTAATTTATGAATATAATTAATAATTTGTTTTTGATTATATCCTACCGTATAGATAACAAATTCATTGCCATCACTACGCATAAGTTCACTATTATCAAGTTGAGTTTTAATTAAAGCATTGGCTGCAGCTTGAATTTGCTTATCACCTTCTAAGACTCCAAACTTATCATTAATTTCTTGTAATCTATTTAAATCAACTACGATTAAAGCTTGAGGATAAATCGTATTATTACTCCAAGTTTTCATAAAATCACTTAAATAAGCTCTATTTTTTAAACAAGTAAGTTCATCAATAAATCTTATTTTATCATCTTTTTTCAAACGTCTAGCTATTCTAATCTTTTTACTATTTCGATAAATAATTAAACCCATTACTAAAACTAAGATAATACTTAAAATAAAATAAACAGCAATATTATTTAAAATACTTCCATGATTAATTGTTTCTGTATGACTATTAATACCATTACTAATAGTAGTTTTAGGATCTAAATAATTAATATATTTATCTAATAATTTTTTTAAAGTATCATTACCACTTTTTATTTTAAAAGTATAACGATCATTTATATAAGTTTCATAACGACTAACATAATTATTAAGTTTACTACTACGATAATAATTAAAAATATAAGTATCCATAACTATAATAGCGTTCTCTTTATTTAAGTTAAATAATTCTTCACTATTATGATATTCTTTTATATTAATATTTCCTATTCCTTTTAAATAATCTGAAAGACTACTACTATCTTCTACATAAACTGTTTCTCCTTGTAGTGAATAGATAGAATTAATTCCTTTTAAATTATTATAATGAGAAATAATAGAAAGACTACTATTAACCCCATTTATAGTACTTTCATAATTACTTTCAATATTTTGATTAAAGTCAAAATATAGATCAACTTTATCTCTATTAATAGCTCTTACTAATTTAGCTGTATTATTATATTTAGTAACATTAAAGAAAATACCAGAGAATTCACTAAATTCTTGTAAATATTCCGCAATAATTCCCCCATAATTACCACTCATAATTACTTCATAAGGACTATTATTAATAAAAGCATAATTATAATTGACACTCAATAATTTATCAATTTGGGTATCGGTAATATTTAAAGAGTTAGTAAAGATTTTAAACTCTTCTTCTTTCATTATTTTATCAATATTATCTTGCCATCTTAAATAATACTTTTCTAAAATACTACTAAAGATATCATCAATTCCTTTTAAAACATAATAATTATTAACATCACTCAAATGATAAGCAATAACTAAATTATTTTTTAATATTTCATCAATATATTTAATTCTTGGTAAGACAATATAAGCTTCTTTACCCTCTAAGCTTTTTAATAAATCTTCTAAAGTATCATAACCATTTAAAGTAACATTTTCATTTTTTAAATAACTACTAATAAGATCTTTATCACTATTAAGTACCCCAATTGTTAAACCATTCAAATCACTATTTTGATTAAAATATTCATTCTTTTTACTAAGTAAGACATAATGATCAATAGCAAAAACTTTATCATCATCATTTAATTCATGCTTATAATTTAAAGTTACTCCTGAAGCAAAAAGATTTGGTTCACTATTGACTATATTAACATTTATACCATATTCATCAGAAAAATCTTCTAAAAAAGTATAGAAGATCCCATGACCATCTCTACTAAAAATATTTTCATCTTTAACAACATAAACATTTTGGACATTATTAATATTGCTATTAATCCATGTTCGCTCTTCACTGGTAAGATTACTCTCATCAGTAAGGCCTTTGTAAATAATCGTTCCCGCAATCATTAAAGCTATAATGATTAAAGGAACAATAAATAACCATTTTTTCTTTTTCATAAATATTATCCTTCTTGAACGGCTTTATTATTCCAAACAATTACTCCACTACCATTTGAATTACGAGCACCCATTAAAGTAAAAGCATTTTCTCCTTCACTTTTAATCGTAAATTGTAAATCATAAACAGCTAATTCATCTTCATTATATAAAGTAGGAACTATTTCTGCTACCTTTTTGGCATCATCTACTTTTGTCCCTTCAACAAAAGTAATGGTGGTATAAACAATTTTACCTTTTGTTTCAATTTCTGTTTTTAAAACAGCTTGATCTTTACTAAGTTCATCTTTAATATCTTTAAATAATTGATCATTTAGGGGAACATCTTTAATGACATCTAAACGATTACCATATTTGTCACTACTAGAGCCATAAAAATAAGTTACCGAAACGGAAATAAATATAACTAAACAAATTATTAAGATAATTGCTAAGACTAAAAGAATCTTATTTTCCGTCCAAATCTTTTTTATTTTATTCAAAATATTCACCTCTTTGGCATTAATATTATACTATATTATAAATTTTATGGCAAACTGTAACCACATTTGTCTAAAAGTGTTAATTTACATATTTATCTTTAATATTCATAGTGTTAAAATAGAGGCACTGGGAGTAATTATGACTAAAATTGTGAGTTACGGAAAATTTAGACAAACATATGATGAGCGAGTAAGAGCTTTCTATCACGATTTAATGAAAGCGGAGACTACTTTAGAAAAGAAAAAATTATTTATTGCTTTTTATCAGTATTTAAAAAATCTTTCTTTTACTCTGGGTGCTTTTTCGGAGGCAACTTTTAACTTTTATGATACAATTGGCAAGGATACTGAAAGTTTGGAAGAAGAATTTTTAGATGAAAAAATAACGAATGTTTTGCCTAATTTTGATTATATTTCTTATAAAAGAGTTTTAGGATACCATGATGATGAATTTATTCTTCACTCTTTAGTTGGCCAAACTCGTCTATATCTAGCCAAAAAATTACATCTTACTACTGGTAGACAATTTCAAAATGCTAATTTAACTAATCTATGCTTAAAAGCTTCTTTATATCTTAAAAAACTTTGCAATCAAAAACATATTAAAATTAATATTATTAAAATTAATCCTGGTTTTAGAGAAGAAGATAATTTATATGATGGTAATGGGTTTCACTATTTTAGTGTTATTCAATTGCATGATAAAAAGTATCTTATTGATACGACATATAGTCAATTTTTCTTTTTAAAAGAAAATATTTTAAGTCGCATTGGGGTCGTTGGCTTATCAGGATGTAATCCTGGAGCATTTATGTATCTTAATAAAGAAAGAAAAAAAGTAGCTGATAAAATATTACAAGATGGCTTTATTTTATTAACTAAAGATACATTAAAGAGCTATTTAGATGGTTTTACTATTTCGTATCGCAATGCTTCGTTTTATGAATTAACAAATGATTTTTCTTTAGAAACTCCTTATACACACCGCGAATATCAACAATTTTTAGAAGGAAAATGTAGTCAAGCCTTTTATGAAGGAATAGAAAACTTAGGTTATCAATGTACCCCAACTAAATTAAATATAGGAGATAAGTTATGAAATTAATTTCGGTTATCATTACGGCTTATAATGAAGAAGAATATCTTTTAGAGTGCTTAAAAAGTGTGCAACAACAAACTTATAATATTTTAGAAATTATTTTTGTTGATGATGGAAGTAATGATCATACTTTAGATATCGTTAATCAATTTAAAGATAATACATCTTTACCTATTAAGATAATTACGGGAGAACATAAAGGACTTGCTAATGCTAGAAATAAAGGATTAGAAGTGGCAAAAGGAGATTATATTAAATTCTTAGATGGAGATGATACTCTTCATCCTAAAGCATTAGAAAAAATGCTTAGAACGGCTTTAAGATGCCAAGCTGATGTTGTCAAAACTAGTTATAATGTTTTAAATCGTTATTATAATTTTAAAAATGCTTTTAATGTTATGAACAATCATCCTTATAAGGGCATAAATATTTCAGAACATAAAGACTTTATTGTTTTAGAATCAGTGGGAATGGGTAATAAACTATATAAAAGAGAAATATTAGATGGAATTTATTTTCCCCACTTTTCTAATCCCTTAGTTCCCCTTGATTTAGCTATTTCTCCTTTTATCTTAGCTAAATCAAATATTATTGGGGTCACCGGTAAAAATTTAGTTAACTTCCGTAATCACGCTGATAGTCTTCGTAATAGAGAAAAAAGTGATAGCACCTCTTATTTAAATTCTTTAGAGGCCTTAACTTATTTAGAAAATTTATTTAAAGAAGAAGACCTTTACGAAGACTATAAAACTACTCTTAATAAACTTAATTTAGTATATCGTTTTATGGATAGTATTAATCTTATCTTTAAAAATAATTATCCTGTATCTATTAAAATAGCCATCTTTAAACGTTTACAATCCCTATGTTACAATACCATTAAAGAATCTTTAAATAATCCCCAATTTTATCAAAATGAATATGTTTGGTGGTATTCTATATTTTCAAAAATTTATAGTTCTTTAGTGAAAACTTTAAAGACTTCCGAAACTAATGAAGATTTAATTTCCGAAATAAAAGAATTACATTTAAAAAGATAGTTTCAACATTACATAACTATCTTTTCTTTTTGATATTCACCATCTAAACTAAAACTTTTAGCATCAGTTATTTTAACTTTAACAATTTTCCCAATTAATTCTTTTGGCCCCGTAACATTAACTAATTTCATGGTATCAGTATAACCATATACTTTACTTTTATCTTTTTCACTTTCGCCAATTACTAAGACAGAAACTTCTTTTCCTAATAATTTTTGATTACTTTGATGGGAATAATAATTAACTAAATTATTTAATTCATATAGTCTTTCTTCTTTTTCTTTTAAAGAAGTCTTATCTTCCATTAAAGCGGCAGGTGTTCCTACCCGAGGAGAAAAGATAAAAGTATACGCACCATCAAATTCACAAGTTTTAACGACATCTAAAGTTTCTTCAAAATCTTCTCTTGTTTCCCCAGGAAAACCAACAATAATATCAGTTGTAATACTAACCCCAGGAATCATTTCTTTCATTTTTTTAAATAAAGCTAAATATTCTTCTTTCGTATATCGACGATTCATTCTTTTTAAAATACGATCACTACCTGATTGTAATGGTAAATGAATATAAGGCATAATATTTTCATATTTAGAAATAACTTTAATCATCTCATCCGTAAAATTCCAAGGATGACTAGTTACAAACCTTACTCTTTTAATACCTGTTTGGGCTACTTTTTCTAATAAATTACTAAAGGTATCCCCAATATCTTTTCCATAAGCATTAACATTTTGGCCCAATAAGGTTACTTCTAAATAACCAGCTTTTTTTAAATCTTCAACTTCTTTTATTATTTCTTCTAATTTTCTACTTCTTTCTCTACCACGTGTATAAGGAACTATACAATAAGTACAAAATTTATCACAACCATACATAATATTAACCCATGCGGTATATTTAGAATCTCTTTCATAATGCATTCCTTCAATTATTTCATCGCTATTAGAATATACTTCAATTTCTTGTTTATTAAAATTTTCTAATAATAATTTTGGCAGTTCATGAATATTATGAGTTCCAATAACAATATCAATATATTTATGATTCTTTAAAATATTTTCAATAAAATCTGGTTGTTCACTCATACAACCCGCTAGGACTATTTTAAAGTCATCTCTATTCTTTTTTAAATAATGACATTTACCTAAAAAACCAACTACTTTATCCCGAGCATTTTCTCTAATTGCACATGTATTTAAAACAACTACATTAGCATCTTCAACTCTTTCTGTTTTCACAAATCCTAAAGTTTCTAAATAATTTCTAATTGCTTCACTATCATGAACATTCATTTGACAACCATAAGTTCTTAAAAAATATTTTTTCCCCATAAAAACTTTTTGATAGTCTTCTTTTAAATCTATATAAACATTTTCTTTCCTAGTCCGATCTTTAGCGACATTTAAATCTGGTAGATGCATATAATCACTTCCCTTGAGGTATTTTATCATAAAAACAATTAATTGGAAAGCGGGATTTAGCACTAAGAAGGTTTGAATAACCTAAAGAAATGGGTAGGCATGTCATTAGAAACAGGATAATTTGACATTAAAGGAAAACTTTTATAAATTAATCAACCAAAACCCGCTTTCGATGAATGATAATAACTTAATAAAAAAAGATTAGCAATACTTTCGACAAACGTTGTCAAAACTTCTCTTTTTTCATCAAAAAAGAAGAATTTTTTTCTTCTTATAAATTAGTTATATAATAAGGATTTTTTGCCGTTCCCTTACCATTAAGTGCTATTTTACTGCCATCAAGATAGAAGACAGGGCGAACGCCCTCATTCATTCTCAATGCAGTACTATTTAAAAAGCTGCTCCCAAAAACAGGGGATCCAAAATACCAAGCTTCATATTCATCAATAAAACTGTACCGGGTACTCAAGAACTCGTATTGTGATCTTTTATTATACCCATCTTTTCGAAAATCTATCCAACTTTCTGATATATCTGTATAAACGCTTCGATTCTCTTCTGGATAAGCATACAATACATCATGTATATACATTAGACTTATTTTGGCGTCTATGGTATTTTTCCATGTAAACGGTTCAGAAGTCCTTCCTCCAGATCCATTTGGAATATAGTGAGTAGTTTCTCTATTTCCAGTTTCTATAGCATACATTGCATCTCCATTATATTTCACATTAATATCACTTTCAGAAGTATCACCATAATGCCAAGAATGCGTTATTATTAATTTGTACCAATCACTTTCTTCTTCTCCACCATTTACTTTATCTCCTGATTTTAAATAATCATAATAACTATTATCAATAAAAATATCAGTGTCTCCAGGTGGACTATCTATGGTCCCACCAGATCCAGCATTTGTTCCGTTTGCTTTTCCATTTATTCTTATAAATAAATCTGCTTCATTCCACTCCGGACACTTTCCATCTGGACAAATCCAGTAACTACCAGTCCTAACTCTACTGTTACTATTCCATACAAAGCTATCAATGTTTTTATCTTCCTTTATCTCTTTTATGAATGTTTCTTTTAATAAATATAATTGCCCTTCTTCTGTTATTCCAATTATTCTATACATATATTTATCTACATTATTTTTACATTCTTCTTGGTCAGTTGTTCCAAAACATATCCAATTTGATACATTACGTGCTCCTTGATATCTATACATTCCACCGACTGGTTCTTCTGTTAAACTAGCTATATTAATATCTTCAGTTTTAACACACTCTTCTAAATTATTATAACTACTACAAATATTTGTCAAATTAGGTATTATTATTCCACATACTAAATTATCTACCGTTATGGTAATATTTAGTTCTTTACCTGCTAGGTATGATTGATCTGATCCTGTATTATTTACTTTCAAATATCCTTTTATAATTGATGGATCACTTGCACTTACAGTTAAAACTAAATCTATCTCTTTTGTAACTGAAGAATCACCACCTTCAGTTAGTAAACTTGATAAATCAATATCTTCTTTGTATTCACCATTTTCTAGATGTAAAGTAGCATCGCCACTTGTTAATACTTCACCCATAGAATCTTTACTTATATCCATGGTGATTGTTACTTTAGCTGTACAATCACTTTCTTCTTTATTGGTGCCCGCTACTGTTGCAAATGTTAAGGTTCCATCACTTTCAGTTAATTTATAATTGTCTTCGGTATCAGTTGCATAATATGCTTTATTAGGATTGTTTTTCGCCATATCGGATACTGATAAATTGATATGCATATTTTCTGCACCTTTTTGTATTGATACTAAATCAGCACTGCCTGTTTCAATATCAACATTAGTATTCGTGGCATCTCCACTTACATTTAAGGAAAAGAAGGCATAAGTTGCTCCCGCTACCACAATTACTAAAGTGATGACCGCAACTATACTTCCAATTAAAATTTTCTTTCTATTTTCTTCATTCATAACCATATATTGTTGTTAATAATTTTTATTATCAGCAACACCTTTCATATCTTATATGGTTATTATATAGCACCCCCCCCCAGTGTCAATTTTTCGCTCAAATTTTGTTGGAACGAATGTCAAAATGGCGTAAAAAAACTATTAGCTTTTACCCTAATAGTTTATTTGTGTTTTTAATTATTGGCTTTTCTTTTTTTATTTAGTAGTACTAAGCCACCTAAAGCTACTACTCCACCAATTCCATATAACATTATATTCATTGATGATGTTTGAGGATTATTAACTACTTCTTTTGTTTCTTTTAACATTACTACGAATGGTGATAATTCACTTACTGTTATTGTTACTTTTCCATTCTCTACTTCTCTTTCCCATTCTTCATAAGTATTATCATGTCTTTGGTGTACTATATATACTTCTTTTCCCTCATTCTCTTTTCCTAAATCAAATGTTATAGTTAATAATTTAGTTAAGCTTTTATTATCTTTTATATGTATTTCATACATATTATATAACTTAGCATAGCCATTTTCAGTTGCATATTTAATCATTGCTTCATATGTAGCATCTTGATCTTTAACAACTGATCCTTCAATTTCAATATCTTCTCCATTATCTTCATAGCTTACGCCTTCAGTAATAGTATAATCTTTTGAAGGAGTTGGTTTTGGTGTTACACCTCCACTTGTACTTGGTGTAGGAACTGTATATTCTTCATCATTACTTACAACATGACCATTAACTGTTACAGTTTCTTCATTTCCTTCGGCTTTTTTTATAATAACGCCTTCAGCAACTGAATCTACTTCTAGGCCTCCTTTTAAAACTTCAATAGTTGTTCCAGATGTCGCCTCTTTTACGAATTTATCAGCATCGTCTCCAACATAATATTTATTTCCACTTTTAATTTCGGTAAATTCTTCTTTAAGATAATTATCTGCAAATGGTTTATTAAAGTTTCCACCTGTTATTTCATAATCTTTTGCTCCGGTATCATTTAAGGCATTAATAGCATTATCAGCAGTTGCTTCTAATGTACCTCCTTCAATTTTTACTAAAGCATCAGTTTTATAACCACTTGTTACATTATCAACTATAATTGCTGACCCATTAGGTAAATTGACATTTGTAGCCCCAACAGCAATATTATTTGAACCAGTACCAATAATTTTGGCATTTTCTTTAACAGTTATCGTTCCTTGTCTAGCAATAATACCAGCTGCTCCTTGAACAACACCAGCTGATACTGTAAGATCTCCTGATTGTGGTTGATAAATAGCAACACTCTCAGATTCTATAGTACCTCCTGTTATTTTAATGTGAGAATTAATTGTTTCATTAGCATTTCCAGAAATACCAATATGGGCTTTAATAGTACCACCGCTAACGTTAACATTAACATTTTCACCAAAAGGAGTTATACCAAAATAGCCCATAATTTCAGTATTACCAGTTACAGTAAGTGTCGCTCCATCACGAACAAGAATTGTTCCCATTTCGGCAGTAGCATTATTATTTTTATAAACTCCACCTTCAAGAGTAACATTTGAATCTGTATTATTTATCCATAGAGCAGGCTTATTATCACTTCTGGTAATACCTCCTTTTTCAGTACTTGTATCTTTAAAAGTTACATTACCATGCTCAACAAAAACTACAGCATCTCCATCAGTACCCTTTCTCGTAATAGTATTTCCTTTGAAATCAATTGTTAATTTATTAGCAGTTTGATTACTAATAGTTAAAAGAGTTTGTAACTCAATACTTTGGGTTAACTCGATTTCAACATCTCCTTGAGATAATTTTCCTATAGCTTCGGTTAAAGCACTTTCATTACCTACAGATTCTTTTGCACTAACTATAGGAATTATACATAAGCTTAACATTAAAGCCATAAACATAAATAAATATTTTTTCTTCATTTTTTCCATACCTTTCTATATGTGACATTATACCCTTTCAATATCTCATTTGGCAAGATTTAAACAATTATTTACACCAATATTTACAGAACTGCTGGGCTACTATTTATTTTTTCTGCTATTTATCCGAAATTTAGGATAAGCTTTTTGAATATGTCGATATAAGATCGTATTCTTTTCTAACCAATTAGAAACTTTCTCTCTTATTAATTCCGTACTATCTACTTTATGTTTTTTTATTTCTTTTTTAATCTTATTCATAACATTAAAGGAAATAATATTATCAGCAAGATAAATTATAAGTAAAATAATGGCTATTACTAATCTTATAGTTTCTGGAATACTAGTTACTAAATTTAATACTAAAGGGTTTAAAACGTAAAAAATAAACGTACCAAATAAGCCAAAAGGAAGCATTGTTTCTAAACAAATTCGGCCATTAATGTTAAATTTCTTTTTCGAATAATCCCACCATCTAGCTTTAAATAATTTTTCCATTATATAAGAAGTAAAATATTCTAATAAAGAACAAATAAGAACTGATTTTAAAAATACTTCTAAAATATCTACTTCTCCCTTACCAATTAATAATAATATCCCTAATACCCCATATCCATAAATAGGACATATAGGGCCAATTAAAAAACCGCGGTTAACAAATCTTTTTAATTCAATATATTTACAAATAACTTCTAAAAGCCACCCTAGAAAAGAATAAATAATAAACAAAAGAAAATAGGTTACAAATTGTTCCATTACAACACCTCTTAATATTAAAATTATCATAGCACATAATTTTTTTTTTGACAATTTTAACCATCAAAAAAGAGGCTTTAATGCCTCTTATTTATGATATTTATATTTCTTAGTTCCATTATTATAAGTTATGATAAGAATAATTGAAGTTGCTAGAACTAAAGAACCAACAACATAAAGAGCAATCATTTTTGGCGATAACCAAACATTAGCGTTATCTTGATTATTTTCATAATCTCTATTTAAAGCTTCTTGCATCTTTTTAGCTTTAGTAGTTCCTTTATTAATTATACCATCTTCATTATTATCAGCATTTGGATAATATTCACCATTAGAATTATCATCATCTTGGAAATTATTATTGTTACTATTATTTTCTTCCTCATAATAATTGTTATTATTACTATTACTACTATTGTTTGAACTATTTCCATTACTATTTGGTTTTGAAGATGAGTTATTATTACTTGATGAATTATTAGAACTATTAGAGTTATTATTATTACTATTACTTTGATCATTGTTGTTATTATCTTCTTGAGTATTTTTATCTTGTTCTGGTTCACTTGGAGTTTTTTCTTCTTCTTTACCTGGATCTTCTATACCTGGTTCGTCAAAACCTGGTTCCTCAAATCCAGGATCACTAGGAGTTTCAGAAGATTTTTCTTTAATCCAAGTAACGGTTGCGGTTACTTCTCCTTTATTTCCATAGTCATCAACAAATTCAAAAGTAAAGCTACCATTTTTATCAAACACATAAATATCACTACCATGATTATTAGTAATAGTTATATTTTTACTTGCCTTAACTAGAGTTGCTGTTACACTTCCGGTTGTCTCTTCCATAGTGCTATATTCTACTTCAGCCGTCGGAATAGTTCTCGCACTAGCATTTTCAAATAAGTTAATGGAAGCCGCACTCATGAAACTACGACCATCGCCAGCACATTCAACACCAACTAATTTAACATATTTAGTTAAAACTGGTTCTTTAAATACCGCATATTTAGCATTTTTATTAACAGCCCAATCTAAACTATTAGATGCCTCTACTAAAGTCCAATCATCATCTTCTCCAGTCATACTAACATATACTTCAGCTTTAGTTACAATACCATTAGTACTTGATTGACGAGGAATATATTCTAAGGCAGAAATTAAAGTTGGTTCGTCCATACCAAGAACAATATAACGATCATGGTCAGATCCATCCCAGTAAGTATGCCAAACTGTTCCTAAATCATCATCTAAGACATTATTGGCATCTTGATTTTCACTACGTCCTTTTTCTTCAGAAGATACTTTATATACATTTAATTTAGAAGCATTAACATATAAATATTCATCACTTTCCCCAATTGCTGTAAATTCTAAAGTCATTGGTTCACTAGCTAAGAAATTATCATGTCTTCCTACTCTAATTTCAATATTTTTATTACCTTCTAATTTAGGTTCTACTTCACTAATTTTTTGCCATGCATCATCACCATCAGTTGCTAATTTCCATTCAACAGCATCTTTTTTATAACCATTTTTCTTATTATTACCATTTTCAACATCAATATTAATAGTATTATCACGGTCACTATAAGAAATTTCTGGAGCTAATCTAGCTCTTTCAATTTCAACTTCATAAACAGATTCATTATCACCAGTTATCTTAACTAAAATCTCTGTTTCTTCATGAATCATATTAACTTCATCAGCATCTAATTTATGAGTTAAACCTTCAACTTTGTCACTCCAACGTAAGCTATCTAAGCTATATTGCCATACCGCACCCTTACTAATTATTTTATCATTTAATTTAATTGTATCGGCTTCTTCCCCATCAAATGAGAATGTGGCCATAACTTCATGACTATCTAATAAGTAAGTAGCTACTTGTCTTGCGGCTCCAGCTTGAATGTATTCAGAATCAGGAAGACTCTTTACTTCAGTTAAAGTCGCTTCAATTAAATTAGCAATATTGACTTTATAAGTATCAGTCTTCATTTTGCTTTGAATTAGTTTTAATAAGTCATCCATTGGTAATGGATAATGTTTTAATTTAGAGACAATTCTTTCCGCTAAAGAATAGAAATCAACATCACTAGCGCCTTTATCAGCATAAACATTAATTAAACCTAACCAAGCATCAAAATTGATATCTTGAACTTCTAAAGCTGCTTCATAAATAGCTTCTTTAATTGAATTATCACTAAAAGCATCAACAGTCATTAAAATCTTTTCGGCTTTATTATAGTTATCTAAATCATTTAAAGCTGCTTGAGCTAATAAAATATAACTTGCTGGATAAGAACCAACATAAGATCCATCTCCCCAGCCATTAGGCATTCTAACAGAAAGTTTTTCAGTTTTACCAGATAGTCCCCATCCAGAAACATCATTATATAACTCCCAATATTTTTCTCCATTTTTTAAAGCCATATAAATATAAGCAGCATGTCCTGGTTGTGATACAACTGATGATGGAATACCATAAGAACCTTGGATATTAGATCCAGTTTTAGATAAACCACCACATACTGATCCTTCTTCAAATACTATCCATAATTTTGGATATCCTTTTTGATAAGTTATATTATAATCACTTCTAATAAAGTTTTGCGTATCTTTAAAATATTCCCCATCACTAAAATGATAACCATATTCTAATTTACCATGTTTTTTATTATTCCATTCACTTTCTCTCGCTGGATCATAATACTTATCTAAAGTATAATCATAACCAAATTGATAATTAATATAAGTATAAGGGTTTTTACTATTATTAACTCTCGTATAATCATTTAACCAAATAATTTCTTCATCATCAATAATGTTATTCATAATAAAGCGCATTTCTTCAACACTTAAATTTTTAAAAATATCATTATCTAATTTACCGGCTTTATATAATTTTTTAAAGATTAAATAACGATCAAGAGCATTAGAGCCATTTGGATCATCTGGATCTTCTGGAGCTCCACTTATCCAAGTACCTACATTCGCAGAATGGGTTAAAGAAAGAGTAATTGCCATTTCTTTATATAAATCCCCATCTTCAGGAAGAGCAAAATCTTCTCTATATTCATTAAATAAATCTTTTAATAATCTTAAAGAAGTTACATAGTTACCATCAGGCTTTCCTCCCAGTAAATATAACTCTAAAGTATCTTTATCTTGAAATAATTCTTCTACAATATTACGATAATCTTCACTATAATTAAATAAAGCTTGTAATATATCATAACCTATTCTTTCAACAAATTCTTTCTTTAAAATAGTTAGATCATATTCTTCTAAATTAGAGAAATCTCCCTTAGCAATATCATCTTTATATTCATTAATTTCTTTAGTATATTCAGATACTTTACTAATTATTGGATATTCTTTAAATTCACTAACATAGCCTTCTTTAACAAATTTAGCATCAGCATAAACGGCATCATCATGCCAATGACTATACCAAGAATCACCATTTTCATTGGCATATAATCTTAAATATTTAATTTTGGTTTTAGCACTATCATCGGCGTCTTCATTTTCTTTATTATATAAACTTATTTTAACATAATCAGCTTTATCCCAACCTTTTTTTAATTGGGAAGAATAAGCAGTTTGCCAAACTTCACCATCCATTGATGTAAAAATAGTAAAATAAACTCCACTGTTATAATAGGTAGATGTTTGGGCAGCATCAACACCAACATAAGCTTCAAAATAATCATAAGGTAGATTTGATACATCATAAATAATGTCAGAAGTAGCCCAAGCAGAAACCCCTTTAATAAAGGTTTTTGCTTCATTTTTACCATCTTCATCTAAATCTAAATTAACTGTAATAAGACCACTGCCATTATTTTTATCTTTGCGAAAATAATAACCATTTTCCACATATGATCTTTCTTCTATATAGTCATAATCAGATAGATATAAAAGATTATCAGTATCATATGGTAGTTCAGATGCCATAGCTAAATATTTAGCTTCGCCATCATTTTCTAAAGCCCGATAATAAGTGCGCACAGATAAAAACATGCCAAGAACAACTAGGCCAAACATTAAACTTACGATTGTTTTCTTTATTTTATTTGGTAATTTCATCATAATAACCCCACCTCTTTATGCGAAATATTATATATTATTGTTTCTAATTTTGCAATCCAAAATATCTATGTTAGACCATATTGATTATCATTCCAATAATCCATAAATAAATAAGAAGTATTAGGATAATCTCTAATAG
>CANRKS010000016.1 GCA_947631285.1 uncultured Bacilli bacterium
TTTCTTTGGGGTAAGGGGAAGTCTGCCCTTTTTTACTATTTTTATAAAATAAATTTCTTTTTTCTTTTCAGACTACCACCTAAAAGATTGTTACAAACAATTTAATAAAATAGGGAATAAAAATAATCAAATTAACAATTAAAGCTAAAACTGTCATAATACCCGTCGCTGCTGATCCACAATCTTTAGCTATTTTAGCATATTCATTATATTCTTGAGTTACCATATCACATGTTGCTTCAATGGCAGTATTAATAAGTTCAATAATCGTTATTAAACATAAACTGCCAAAAGATATAACCCATTCTAAAAAGCTAATATCAAAAAGGACTCCCATGGCTATAATTAAGCAAGCACAAATAGCTTCGATTAAAAATGAAGATTCATTTTTAAAACAATAAGATAACCCTTGAGATGTATACTTACATTTGTTTAAAATATTTCTTACTAAACTAACTTCTTTCTTTTCTTGTTCTTTCATCTTCATCTAACATCTTCTCCTGCAATGCAAACATAACTTCTTCATCATTTTTTTCCATATGATCATAACCTAATAAATGTAAAAGGCCATGGCACACTAGGAAAGCTAGTTCTCTCGTCTCACTATGTCCATAATTATTCGCTTGTTCTATCATGCGTGGAATACAAACATAAATTTCCCCTAAAAACCGCATTTTATTATACAATAACTCGCCCGTTTCTTCAAATGCAAATGATATAACATCAGTAACTGCATCTTTATGCCGATAAACACGATTAATTTCTTTTATTCTATCATTATCCACAAATACAATACTTAAACTAGCATTTTTTATATGTTCATGTTTTAAAACTCTTTTAATTAAACTATCTAAATAACTGTAATCGCTATGATAGCCTATTTCATTTGTAATCTTATAATCTACCATTAAAATATAACTCCCCAATAACCAAATATATATATACCAAATAATATAATTACAATAATCCATATTATATTATAAAATACATCACTTTTAAAGAAATCTGGTAATCTTCTATTAATCGCCGATAAACCAATATATAAAAGATAACCAATTAATCCCCCAACTACATTTAAAATAATATCATCTATATCAAAACTACGTCCTATTTGTAATTGAACAAATTCAATAGTTAAACTAGTAATAAGAGTGGTAATAAGAACTGGCCATATTTTCTTGGGATTAACATATTCCCCGATTAAATAGCCAAAAGGAATAAATATTATAATATTTCCTAAGACACTATAATTAAACATTTTACTACCAAACTCATAACGCATTATCTCGGAAAAAGGGACTAAATTAACGCCACTGCCACTGTTAAGTTCAGCCATAGTTAATATTTCAAATAAAAGCCAGATGTAAATGATAGCAAATAGATAACTTAATTCTTTATGAAGACAAAAACGCTCCCGATGGGTTTGTAAGTAAAAAAATCTAATCAACGCAATTGCAACAATAAAAACTACTAACATTGGCCAAATATTATTCATTATTTTCATTATTAAGCTTTGGATCATTTTGATTACCTCCTAAAACTTGAGTAACTTCACCAATGTTCTCTTTGGTTACTATAAATACTTCTAAATATATTGTACTATCATTTAGCTCTTTTTTCAAAACTTTTTTATACAAAATACCTTCATTTTCTTTTAATTTTAGTTTAACCTTTTCCTCGGCCAATTTTAAAGCTTTATTATAGGCTTCATCTTCACTTAATTTATGCGTACTTAAAACATACTCTTTTTCCCTTAAAAGATTAATGGAAAAATCATTTAATTTATACAAAAGAGTTTTTTCCTCTTTCTTCTTAGAAATTCTACTTCTAAAAAGCAAATACTCATTATCATCGATTTGAAAACTAATATTGTAACGATTTTTCCCCGTATATTTTATATAATATTCGTTGTAAGGAACTGATACTTTAACTTTATACCATACTTCCCCATATACTTCCCCACTAGCACAAACATTATTTTTTATTTCTTCATTATGCGTAATTTCTCCGCTTATAATAACTTCACCTTTAACAACATAATCATTAATTTCTTTTAAAGCTACCCCTCTATATAAATTTAAACTAGTTATTTTAGCATCACTTTTACTAATAATATTACATTTATCATAGCCTTCTTCTTTTTTTAAAATCGTTTTTTCTGTTACATAAACATTCATTATTAAACCATCATATTTAATTTCTAACCATTCTAAAGTATCTTTATTATTATCTAAAATATTATTAACAATCTCTTCAATCTTTTGATGACTCTTTTTTAAAGTTAAAGTTTTTATTCCAGCTTTTTTCAATTCTCTTTCTAATAATTCTTGAATATTTTTATTAGAACTTTTGATATCTATTTTAAAAATTAAATTATTTACCAAAATTAAAATAATAACGCTTAATATACTACTAAGAGTAAAAACTAAATATTTTTTAATTATTTCTTTTATTTTTAAAAAACCACTGGTATCTACAATCTCTATTTTATAACTAATTAAAAACTTTTTTATTCTTTGATAATCTTCATATGTCGTTTTTATTAAAATTTCTTCTTTATTCTTTTTATTATCATATAAAGTAACGCCGATATCACTAAGTTTAGTTAATATACTATAATAATTTTTAGTTTTGATCTTAACCCAAACGATCTTTTCATTAATCATATTTAAACTCAACTTTCTTTAAAGTTCCTTTAATTAATAACTCTTGCTTAGTCATTTGTTTAATTTTTAAATTCTCACCTTCAATTTTAACTATTTTATTATTAATAGTTAAAACTATTTCTGTATCACTAAGTTTATTTAATTTATTAAAATTAAAGACATGTAAAGTATCATCATAAATGGTTATGAAGTTATCTAAATCAAATAAAAAATTTTTAAAGAATTCTTTAAAATGTAAATTATTCATCTCTTAATTATATTTTTACCTATTTAAAAAAAGACTAAGATAAAAAAAGAGTTACACAATTTTGTATAACTCTTAACTTAATTTCTCCTTAACCATGGCACTTACTTTCGTCATGTCGGCATTACTTAAATGTTCAGAAACATATTTCATAACTCGTCCCATATCTTTCATACTGCTAGGATTAAGTTCCTTAAATGCTTCTAAAACACATTTTGTTATTTCTTCTTCAGATGCTTCAGCTGGCAAATATTGGGCTAAAATGGCTATCTCTTTTTCTAAGTCATCAGCTGTTTCTTTTTTACCTAAATCTAAATATTCTTTAACTGAATCATTTCTTTGCTTAACTTGTTTTTTTAAAACACTTATGACAACTTCATCAGTTAATTCACATTTCTTATTAATAGATTCTAATTGTAAAGCACTTTTTAACATTCTTAAAACAGAAAGCTTAAATTTATCACCAGATTTTAAAGCTTCTTTTAAATCATTATTAATTTGTTCAAACATAAGATTCTCTCCTTAATTATGATTTCTTCTATGAGAATTTTTAATGCCTTCTTCTTTTTTAATTCTTCTTTCAACTCCAGGTTTAACATGGAATTTTCTTTTTTTAAGTTCTGAAGGGACACCGCTTCTAGCAACTTTAACTTTAAACTTCTTTAAAGCTCCATCAATATTACCATTTTGCACTACAACCTTTGTCATAAATCGCCCTCCCTTCGCTTTTTCTACAAGATATTATAACACCAAGAAATGCATTTGACAACCAGAAAGTGCCAATTATCGTTAATTATAAATTATTATTCCATAGTGACTACTATGCATCTTCTTTTGGTAAAAAGTTTAGCTAAAGATTGTCCTATGGAAGTACCAATTTCATATATTTTATCCATAATTTTAATTATGCCTTCAATGACTGGGCCAGATATAGCTCCTCCTTTAACATTTAATAATTCTTCTGTAGTTAACATATTCCTCCTATCTACAAGCCTTTGAATTTACGCTGCCGTTAAAAACACCAGCTAGAAATACTAATACGCCTGATACAATCGCCGTAACTAAAGTGGCCATACTAGCACTCATTGCTCCTCCCATAACATCTAGCATTTCTTTATTATTTAGTTTTATCATATTACCTCCTTTTATTTAAATAACTTTAAAATGAATGTTATTATTTTTTCTTTTTCATAATAAATTGTTACTTTCCCCACTTCATTTGGGGGTAATTCTTTATCAATAGCTATATCAATTTGCTGATAGATGACATCATCAACTATTTGATATTCACCATATTCATCTACTTCATAATTAAACTTTGTATCATTAAAGACTAAAGTGTGGCTTTTACTTATTGCCTCAGAGAGTGCTTCACTTGCAACTATTTGTAAAACCAAACCATCGTATACGCCATAACAATCCATTTTTTTCGTAATGCTATGGGTAAATGCATAAATAAGAATAAGACTAATAGCTAATATCAAAAGTAAATCAAATAATATGCCTCTATGAATTTTTAAGTGTAACAGTTTGTGATAATTTATTTTCAAATAATCCATTTTTGACTCCAATTTCAATAATATTTTCAAACAATCTTTTTTGATTTTTATGAGATATATAAATAATTGTCTTATTTTTAAAATAATGACGAATATTTCTAATTATTTTACTTTCTAATTTTTTATCTACTTCACTTAAAGCTTCATCTAAAATAATAATATTAGCTCTTTTTAATAAGCCTCTAGCTAATATAATTCTTTGCTTTTCACCTCCAGATATATTTTTAGATGCTGGTTCAACTAAAGATTCATATCTTAAACTTTTTTTAGAAACGATATCCTCAATTTCACATATTTTACAAATATCTAAAAAATATTTATTACTAATATTTCGATTAGTTAAAATATTTTCTTTAATGGTCCCCGCAAATAATTCTTCATTTTGACCTACATATAAAATATTATTTCTAATTGTATAAATATCTATATCTTTAATATTTTCTTTACCGATCCATATTTCTCCTTCACTATTCTCATAATCTTGATAAATTAAATGACAAATAGTGCTTTTACCAGAACCAGAAGGTCCATTGAGTAAAACATGGGATTTATCTTTAATCGTTAAATTAATATTGTTTAAAACATTGTGATAATGATTATATGAATAACTAACATTTTTAAAAACAATATCACCCATTAATTTCTTCTTTTCTTCTTTCACTTTCTCTTCTTCAATATTTAAAAATTCAGTAATCTTCCCAAATGAAGCCTTAATATAATTAAATTTGGGAATGACATCAATTAAATTTTTAATGGGCTCTATACCATAAGATAGAACAATATTAAAAGTAAATAAATTAATAAGATCTAATTTTTTACTAATAACTAAATAAAGCCCTACTGAATTTATTAAAAAGAAACACGTTTCTAATAAAAAATTTTTTCCTAAATTAGTGTTATTTAAAAATTTACTAAATTCATAATTATTTAATAAATATTTTGATAAAACAATTTCAATTTTTTCTAAAATAATTTTTTTAATATTTAAATTTTTAATACTTTCTAAATTAGTAACATTTTCATATATAACACTATTAAAATCTGTCTGATAATTAATATTTTCTAATACTTTATAATAAATAGCTTTACTAACAAAAATACCATAAATGCTATAAACAATCATAAAGATTATTAAAATAAGAGTTAGTTTGTGACTTAAAAAAAATAAGATTGCTATTGATAAAATCATTAAAAGAGTATCTAAGAAAGATGAAACAAATATATCTGTAAATAAACTCTTGATGCTTGATAAATCCATAATTCTTGTTACTATCTCTCCTGGCATTCTACTCTTTATATTTTTTAAAGGGAGATTAAATAAATGATTTAAAAAATCAGGATATACTAAAGTATCAACTTGATTACTTAAATGATTTTCATAATAACTTCGAAAATAAGAAGATATTATTTTTAAGAAAGATATGATGCCAAAAGCGATGATTAAATATTTAAAATACGTTTTATCATAACTGATTAAGTTACTGCCTACTTTTAGATAAAAAGAAGATAAAATAGCAATGATAGTCCAAATAAAACTAAGATAAATAATTTTACTTACTAAAAACTTTTCCCTATTAAATATATTTGTAAATAATTTCTTCATCGTTAAACATTCTTTCATTTTTATTAAACTATCACGTGGCTTTGCTAAAATAACATGACCGGTAAATAATTTATTAAAATTAGTTAAATTCTTCTTTTGATATCCAATACCCGGATCCATTAAATAAATGGTCTTTTTTTTGATTTCTCTAACAACGACAAAATGTTCTAATCCATTTTCTAGTTTTAAATGGGCGATAAAAGGAAAATTTAAATCTTTATTAGTTAAATCATGCACCAAAACCCCAAGTGAATCAAAACCCCATTTATGAAATGTTTCCACTATTTGGTAGGCATTTGTTCCATTGTGATCAGTTAAAGTATCTTCTCTTAATTTTTCAAGAGTTATATATCCACCATAATAAATAATAATCCATTGCATACAACAGATACCACAATCTTTAAAATCGTGCTGCAAAATCGGCTTAAAATTTTGCATATTTTTCCTCCCTTCACTATTATTATTCGCTACTCACTTGCCCATTTCCTTTTTTTAAAATAACTTTTAATTTAAAAAAAATAACTTTTTTTCCAATTAATAAATATTTGGTATAAAATATGGCATTTTTACTTCAAATTATTAACATAAAATAAACTTGCAAGCATACAATGTAATGAGTTTATTTTAGGAGGATTTATGATTAATAAGCAAAATTTATGGTTTGTTACCCTATTTTCTTTAATTTTAATATTAGGCATTTATTATGTAAGCATTGATGACGAAGTCGCCGAAGTCTTAAAGGCCGAAGAAAATAATACTAGTAATGGCGTGGTTGAAATAACAGAATCAGATGTTTTAGTAGCTTTAGAAGTTGAAAATGATGAAGAAAAACAAGCTTTAATGGAAGAATATCAAAACATTTTACTAGATGGCGATTCATCAATCGAAGAAAAAAATGTCGCTTATGAAAATATGCAAAAATTAAATAATTCTAAAACAGAAGAAGAAAAAATAAAAAATCTAATTAAAGAAAAGTTTTCTCTAAATTCTTTTGTCAAAATAAAAGATACTTCTATTTCCATAGTCGTATCTTCTAAAGATCATAATAATGAGAAAGCTAATAAAATTATTAGAGCTGTTCAAGAATTATATGACGATGAAAAATATATAACCGTCAAATTCAATTCATAAATGGTATGCCACCATTTATTTTTTATTGATCTGTTACAGCATTAACAATTAAGTATGGATTTTCTATTGTCCCTTTACCAATTAAAGATAAATTGTTGGATTTTAGATAAAAGACGGGACGGATTGAAAATTTAGAAGTATAATCTTTTCCCTCAGGAGCCCCTCCACCAGGATTAGGATAAGATACATAACCATCTATAACGTACGCCACACCGCTATCATGATGCGAAATAGTCCATTCACTTTCATAAGCAGGTTGAGCCAGTTTTTTATTTGGCATTGGTGTCCCAACGTTGGCTGTTCCATTTAAACCGTTTCCAATAAATAACCAATTACCCACCTTTTGCGCGCCTCCATAAGCATATAACATATCACTAACGGTTATTAATCCTATCGGACTTGCTTCTTTTTTTAACTTGCTTTTTACTTCATAGGCATAGCTAGAATCAACATCAAGATAAAGTGTAGAAATGCCGATAATTCCAATATTCCAAGTGGGATTATCTACTATTAAATCCGTCCAGGTTGTTCCTTCTGTTTGTTGCATATAACTATAAAATGTGTTTCCTAAAAAGTAGCTATCAGTACTACTTGTACTATTTAAAAATTTGTAAATATCTGTTTCTTCCCAACTAATATCTATTCCTTTTGTATTATGCCATTCAAATGTAAGAGTACTATAACCCTTACCTATTTTTGTAGCCTTTATGACTTTTATTTGATGGTGTTCAGTATCTATACCAATAATCCGATACATATATTGGTCTAAATTTTCAAGACAATCATTTTTATCATCAACTCCGAAACAAATAAAATTATCTTTTACGCTATTGTAATCTCCGACAAATCTTCTTAAGGTATCTAAATCTTCTAATGCTACTTTTTTTGAAGATGACAATATATCATTTCTAGCTTGTAACTCATTACCACTTTCTAAACTACCACTGGCACCTTCCCTTCCTTTTTCTGACGTTGCTATTATTAATGCTTCGGCATCAGTTGTTTTATCAAAAAATAAACGACAATATAAAGTTGTCCCCGATGTAATTGTAGCAGTTAAAGTATCCTCATTAAAATTAAAAACATCTTTAGGTATTAACACATTTCCTTCCCCATCATAACATTCAGATCTAGTGTAAGCATATTCTTCTTTACTTGGCCAAGATGCTCTACTTGCTGATTCAGTATAAGTTTGTTTTTCTTCATCATATATCATGAAAGCAAATGTTTTATTAGAGGATAAAATATCTTTCTCGGTGTATTTAACTACATTGACATTTAACTTTTTATTAGTAAAAGATCGATAACTTAAATACACAAAAAAGCTTTCTACAAATATAAGGGCCATAATTAAACTTTTAAATATTTTCTTTTTCATAAATTATTTCCTTCCTTTTTAAACAAAATAAGCATAGCAAACATCTGGAGCTTTAGAACTTATCTTAAAATTACGATTTTCAAAAGCTAAGGTTGTATTAGCGTCACTATTAGTACATTCATAAGTATCAAAGGAATAAGTCTCACTTGGCAATGTATACAAGAAACGATATTTATGATCACCATATTCTTTTATTCCATAATCATCGTCCTTTACTAAAACATAAATTACAATATCGGAATTATAATCTTTTTTATAATAAAAACTACAAGTTACTTGCTTAGGAATATCTTCTTGAATATTTACAATAAATTTATTTTCTTTATAATCATAATTTGAATAATTAGCACTTTCAGGTTTACAATTACTTAAATCTTCATCTAAAATATAGCCAAATGCCGGAATAGTATTTACAAGATTATAAACGTTAGAATCAGACATATCTTGAAGATATAATTGAACATTAAAGTCGTAAGATGCCATACTACTTGGAAGAGATCCATAATCAGACGTACTAGCAAAATTTCCAATAGTACTATTTATCATCGGCAAAGCATCTTCACTACCATAAAAAGCATAAGAATTGGAAGATGAAATAAGCCAAGTGACTTCAACTACAATTAATAGTAAAATAACTAATAAGCTTTTTCTTTCTTTAAACAGCTTAATAATATTTCTCATGTTTTTACCCTTTTCTATTTTTATTTAAAATTCTTTTTCGACTTTACAATAATATTTTAACATACAATGTCGTATTTTTGTACCATTAAATTAATATTGTTTTAAAAAGTTTACAATTTAATAAAAGGATGCAAAGTATGTTAGATGAATTTCTATTAGAAAACTTAAAAAACATTAGAGAAAATTGTGGTTTAAAGCAAAAAGATATTGCTCAAATATTAAATATTTCAAGACCCAATTATACGAGATGGGAAACCCGGGCGGAAATTATTCCTTTAAAAAAATTAAATGAACTATGTAATTATTTTCAAGTTGATATGGATTATATTATTGGGCTTAAATCAAAACCTAAAAAAATGAGCGATAACAATGTATTAGATAAAAATTTAATCGGCGAAAACTTAAGAAACTTAAGAAAAAAATATCATCTTACCCAACAAAAATTAGCTACCATGTTACATACCACTCATTCAGTTATTAGTGCTTATGAAAATGGCAAAAATTTAATTTTGACGGCTTTCTTAATTCAAATATGTAAAGAATACCATGAATCAATGGATCAAATATGTAACCGCAAATAAAAATACCTAAGAATTTTTCTTAGATATTTTTGTGGCTTTTTTTAGATTAGAATCATCTTTATGTTCATTATAATATTCAGGATTTAACCAAATATTTTTAAAATTAGTCCAGTTACTTTTAACACTACTTTTTGCTTCTTCTTTTTTTATAACTTCTTTCTTTTCTTCTTTTATAAATATTTCTTTTATATAACTAATAAGTGTTAAAAATTCCATGACAATCGCCGGAGTTAAAAGCCAAAAATACAAACTACTATGACTAGCACTTATAACCCAAGTTCTAACTTGTAAAGGAATAAAAGTAGCTTTTGTTATATCACTTGCTAAAAAAGTTAAAATAACACAAATAGCTAAAACCCACGTTTTAAATTTACCTACTTTATTAGATTTAACATTATAATTATAATAATATTTCATTGCTTGGACTAAAACAATTAAAAATTCTATTACAATAGGAATAATAGCATAAGGTGTAATTAAATAAAGAACAATAAAATTCATAATAGTAAAAAGTTTATCTGCGGCTCCATCAAATAAAGAGCCAAAGAAAGTTGAAGCATTAAATTTACGAGCCAATATTCCATCAATACTATCTGTTAAATAGCAAACAAGAGCTAAAAGACTAGTATAATAACCTCCATAAACCATATAAATTGGAACTAAAATAATTGTTCCAATAACTCTAATAAAAGTTAAAAAGTTAACAATTAATAATTTTCCTACCATTTTTTCACATCCTACAAAATATTCTTTTTACCATTTAAATAACTTTTAATATTCATTTCTTTTTTGCCAATTGGTTTTACAACATCAAAATAAATAATACCATCTAAACAACCAATTCCTAAACTGTTTTTAGTAAAATAAATTTTATTAATTTCACTTTTTCCTAATTCATAATGAGCCTTAACAATTTTAACTTCTTCATCATATATAATTGTTTTTGATAAAGGCCAAGGACTAAAAGCTCTAATTTTATTATAAACATCTTTAACTGATAAATTAAAATCTAAGTCTTCCATTTCTCTTTCAATTGAAGGTGCATATGTAGCTTCTTCATCATTTTGTTTTCTTCTTTTAACTTTACCACTTATAATGTTATCTAAATCTTTGGCTAAAATAAGAGCTCCCATTTTACTTAATTTATTATGTAAAGTTAAAATATCATCAGTGGAAGATATTTCGCACTTACAAACATCTATAATATCTCCCGTATCCATTCCTTCATCCATATACATTAAAGTAATACCAGTTTCTTCCTCCCCATTTAGTAAAGCCCATTGAATTGGCGCACTACCTCTATATTTAGGTAAAATAGAAGCATGAATATTAATACAACCTAACTTAGGATAATCAAGAATTACTTTAGGAAGTATTTTACCATAAGCACATGTTACAATTAAATCAGGCTTATAATTTAAAATATCTTCATACTCTAATTTTAATTTTTCTGGTGTTAAAACGGGAATATTATTCTTTAAAGCATATTCTTTAACTGGTGATGGTGTTAAAACTTTTTTTCGTCCCACAATAGCATCTTTTTTAGTTACAACAAGCACAAGATTAGTTTTCTCCTTTAAAACTTTTAATGGCTCTAAAGAAAAATCAGGAGTGCCCATAAATACAACTCTTATATCTTTCAATATAATCACCTTTTATATATTATAAAGGAAAAAAAGAAAAATAACTAGTCTTGTTATCTTTAACATATTTATTTTTTGTTTTAAAAAAAGAAGAGTTTTCCCCTTCTTAAGCATTTTTTATATAATAAGGTGTTCCAATTGTTCCTTCTCCATCTAACGTTATTTTAGATCCATCTAGATAAAATGCGGACCGAATTAAAGGATTTTTATTGTCCATGTTTATAAGGCTTATTTTACCAACTTCTGAAATGATATACGCATCATATGTACCACTAAGTATGCCTTTTCGCGTCATCGTCCATTCGAATCCCAAATTTTGCTGATTTGGTTCAATTATTGTTCCAAGAGGAGCAGTTCCCGTATTTAGATTTCTATTTAACCCATTTCGAATATATAACCAGTTAATTTCATTTTCTGAACCTACATATAGATAATCGCTAACATACATAAGTCCGATCGGACTACCATTTTCTAACTTAGTGTCTCGTTCATGTTTATAACTTGTTTTAGCAGTATAAGAGGATTGTATTATATTGTCCCCATAATACCAGGTTGGATTGGTTATGATTAAATCTGCCCAACTACTATCTTGCATATAACTATAATAAGGATTGCCAACAAAATAACTTTCTTCTGCATTTGAGCTATTTAAATATTTATATATATCTGATTGGTCCCATTTAATATTCGAATAATCTTCCTTATGCCATCTAAATGTGAACTTTGCCTCTTTCAAAATTGGAGTTGCTTTTATGACTTTTATTTGATTATTAATCTCATCTATTCCTATTATTCTATACATATATTGATCTAAATTATTTTTACATGTATTAGTATCATTTGTTCCAAAACAAATGAAGTTATCGGTTACTTCTGTATATTCACCAGCAAATCTTCTTAAGGTGTCTAAATCATCAGAAGCAACTCCTTCAGCAGTTAATTCGGCATTTCTTGCTTGTAACATTTCTTGAGTATCTAATGTCCCACTTGTAGACGTCTCTGCTATAAAAGCTACAGCATTTCCTCTAGCACCTCCACATACTAAATTATTTACTGTTATCGTAATATTTAATGTTTTACCTGCTAAGTATGATTGATCTGATCCTGTATTATTTACTTTTAAATATCCGGTTATTGATGCTTCAGCACTTTCACTGACACTTAATTCTACTTCTATCTCTTTTGTTACTGAAGAAGATTCTTCTTCACCTAGTAAGTCATACAAACCGATTGTTTCTTCTGTCTTACCTGATGTGATGTATAATATCGCATCTCCTTTTTGTAATGCTTTACCCATAGAATCATTACTTGTATCCATTGTGATTGTTACTTTGGCTGTACAATCACTTGCTTCTTTATTGGTTCCTGTAATTGTTGCAAATGTTAATGTTCCTTCTCTTTCAGTTAATTTATAATTATCTTCGGTATCGGTAGCATAATATGCTTTATTAGGATTATTTTCGGCCATATCAGAAACTTCTAAGTTTATATGTATATTTTCTGCACCTTGTTGTATTGATACAATATCAGCCGTTCCTGTTTCTATATCAACATTAGTGCTGGTGGTATCTCCACTTACATTTAAAGAAAAGAATGCATAGGTTGCACCCACTACTGCTACTAATAATGTTATGATTGCCACTAAAGTTCCAATAAATATTTTACTTTTATTTTCTTCGTTCATATAATCACACTTTCATCGCTAACTTACATTAGTTATATAATAAGGTGTCTCAATTGTTCCTCTTCCATTTAACATTATTTTAGAGGCGTCTAAATAGAAGACAGGACGGGTTGCATGTGGCTCATTTAAAGCAACAGTATCAGAAACCCGACCATCAGGTCCAATTACTATTGCGGATGCTTCCATCTTTGATTCCACAGCATCATAATGTCCTCCACCTAATATCATAGTCCACTCATGTTCTGCTTTTGGCTGCTGTAAATCGCCAACGGCTGGACTACCTGTATTCATATTTTTATTTAAGCCATTTACTATGAACAACCAATTATTTAATGAATCTGGGTACTTAGAAGGACCTGCATATAAATAATCACTAGCATACATTAGTCCAATTGGATTACAATTTTTACAAACCTCTTTTCTTTCATCTACAAAAGTTGATGAAATTGGATTTGAGGAAACGTAATCAGAATCTCCATAGTACCAAGTTTGAGAGCGTGGTATGAAACGCGCCCATCCAATATCCATAGTATTTGAGTTTCCCATATAGCTATAATATGAATTTCCCATAAAATAGCCTACGTCACCTACTAAATTATAATGATTCAGCCATCTGGCCATATTTGAGTTAAAAAAACCCACAACACTCCCTAACTTAGAAGAATTATGCCATTGAAATTCATATGTTGTTTCTTTAACTATTTTAGTGGCCTTTATTACTTTTACTAGATTATTTGTTTCATCTATCCCAATGATTCTATACATGTATTGATCTAAATTTTCTTTACACGTTTTAAGATTGTCTGTACCAAAACATATATAATTATCTATTACTTCTGTTGTTAGTCCTACAAATCTTCTTAAAGTATCTAATTTTGCAGTTGCTACACCGGCAGCAGTTAATTCTGTATTTCTTGTTTGTAATTCTTCAGCTGTTTCTAATGTCCCACTTGTGGAATTAGCTAATATTTGCTCTATGGCTGGCTTCGGTGCATTTCCACATACTAAATTATTGACTGTTATCGTGATATTTAATGTTTTACCTGCTAAATATGATTGATCTGATCCTGTATTGTTTATTTTTAAATATCCTGTTATTGATACTTCAGCACTTTCACTGACACTTAACTCTACTTCTATCTCTTTTGTTACTGAATTAGGTAATTCTTCCGTTAGCAAATCATATAAGTCTACTGTTTCTTCTGTCTTACCTGATGTAATATATAATATCGCATCTCCTTTTTGTAATACTTTACCCATAGAATCATTACTTGTATCCATCGTGATTGTTACTTTAGCGGTACAATCACTTGCCTCTTTATTTGTTCCTGTTATGGTGGCAAATGTTAACGTTCCATCTTCTTCACTTAATTTATAATTATCTTCGGTATCAGTTGCATAATATTCTTTATTAGGATTATCTTCTGTCATATCTGATACTGCTAAGTTTATATGAATATTCTCTGCACCTTGCTCGATTGTTACAACATCAGCCGTTCCTGTTTCTATATCAACATTTGTATTGGTGGTATCTCCACTTACATTTAAAGAAAAGAATGCATAAGTTGCCCCGACTACAGCAATTACTAAAGTGATGACTGCCACTAAAGTTCCAATTAATAATTTACTTTTATTTTCTTCCTGCATTTTGCTACTCCCTTTTATAGTTATTATGTTTAATTTATGAAATAATTATTACATGCCTAAATGTGATATCGATATGATATCTAATTTGATTATAATATAAGATCTTTAGTTATTCAATTATAATGATATCAATTTGACATCTATAAAAGGAAAATTATTAAAAGAAAAAAGAAGGGGTTTTTCGAGACTGCTGAAAAAGTAGACAAAGATTACTGTAAAAAACGACAGTAGTCTTTTAATTTGGTATAATATATGTATA
>CANRKS010000017.1 GCA_947631285.1 uncultured Bacilli bacterium
CAACTATTAGTATTCCCTGCTTTATCTGTTATTGTCTTATAGGTTGTAGACTTTAAATTACTAAATGTTTCTTCTTCATTTACACACCCACTTGTTACATCTATACACCCTACTGTTCCACTTACCCCACTTGAGCCAACGCTAGTCTTAACTACATCACCACATTCGGGATTAGTAACATCTAAAATTATACTATCACTTTTAGCTTCTGATACATTATTGGCATAATCTTTTATAAAAGCATAAACTGTTTTTGTTCCATCTCCATATTCTAAAGAATAATTACTTACTTCTACTTCTTTAGCACTAGAACTTGCATCATTCCATACACTACATGCTTCTTTAGTTCCTTCCGTATTTAAACAATAACTGGCAACATCTTCATCTTCCCAACTTATATAAGCTAAATTTCGTACTTGATTCGTATATTTTTGAGTTCCCGTTACATCTTCTTTAAGATAAAATTTCTTAATTATGGGAGCATCGTTATCTTTAAAATTACCAATAGAACCAGTTAATATTTCAATTTCATAACTATTAGTATAAAAAGCATATGAATCATTAATAGTTATAACTATTAAGGTAATAACTATCATAAATAAAAAAATACTACTAATTAATAATTTCTTATGATGATTTGTTTTCATCTTTCCACACTCCCTATCTATTAATCCTATTTACATCTAAATTATAATATATTTTTTTAATAATTACTAGTATAGAAAAATCACCTAAATAAATACTTTTAATATATTATTATAGGTGATTATCATGCCTCATAAACCCAATCCTACTTTTTATGTTTTTATTGCTCTCGGTCTATGTATTTTAATTTTTTATCAATTAATCATTACTTTTATTTTACCATTTCGATATAACATCTTTATTTTAGCTATTGAAATATTCTTTTTATTCTTTGCTATCAGTCGTATAGTATGGTTTTAAAAACTCTTCTGTTTTATAAACATAATCTAAACATTTTCGCATTTCTTTACACTTTTCAAATTCGGAACCAGAGAACTTAATTTCTAATGGCATACTGATAAGAATAAAGAATAGTCTTTGTTCTGCATTAGAAAGAGGAGAAATACTTAAATATCTTTTATATAAAGAAGAAAATTCTAATTCCCAAAAATTATTTTGATAAAGTTTAAATAAATCTAAAATGGGTGTATCAAATTTAGCATTATCCCAGCTTATCAAATAATCTTTATCACTTCTTAAAAAATGATCTAAACTAAGATTATTATGAATTAAACTAATTCGTTCATCTTTTTTACTATTAACTTCACTATACCATTCATCAAGTTCTTTCGAAGAAAAATTAAGCGCTGCATTTAACTTAGAATAATTACGGACAAATTCATACTCTGAAGGACTCATATAAATAGGATTTAAAAATAATTCATAATATTTTAAATAATATTCTTTTAAATAGAGAATGTTATTTTGAACATTCTCATAGATTTCTTTAAAAGTTTCTTCGGAAACTTCTTTATTAAAGGAGGTTTTTGAATGTAAAAGGCCAACGACATTAATTAAATCTTCACTTTTTTGGGGATTAATTAAATTATCATCTTCGATATATTCATAAATATAATTATCATCCCGATTATCAGTATAAATTTCAGGAAAAGAATTAAAATTACGACTCTTTAAATAATTAAATAGACCAGGAATATCTTTATTCTTTGGCTTTTTCTTAACTACAAAATTACCACTTGTTGTTTCTAAAATTGTACATTTACCTCTAATGGTATACCGATAGGGTTTATATAATGATTTTAAAGCTTCAACTTTATCATTCATCACATTTAGGAATTAGAATTTTATCTCCTGTATTTATATCTAAATCATTATTATATTCTTTAATTAAACTAGCAGGAACATTATATAAAGCACTAATAGATTCTAAAGTTTCATTTTCCATAACGATATGGACATGATAAGTGACAAAAGTATCATCATCTCCCGAAATAGTATTTAAGACTTCGTTTTCTTCTTCACTACTTATTCTTTCTTCCTTTGGAATATCTTCTTCATTATTTTCTAATAAATTAGTCAAATCCTCCACCTCACTATCTAATTCTTCCTCACTAACTTTCTCAAATAATTCTTCTCTATCTTCTTCCTTTTCTTCCCCATCTTCTTCTTTTCTTTCTTCAGCCTCTAGAGAATATTCAATATTAACTTTTAATTTATTATTATCAACGATATCATAAGAAAAATCTTCAATATTAAATTCTAAAGTATCATTAAGAATACGATTATTAAGTTCAACAGTAAAAGGAAGAGTATATTTAAAAGGTTCTTTATTAACACTTACTTCAAAAGCTCGATACTCCCCTGAAATATAAAAATTACCAAGAACTACACCATCATTAACATTAAATTCATGCTCTAAAGACATTTTCGTTATTTCATAAATATTGGTTTTAAATTCTATTGTACTTTCAAATGGTATTTTAACAAACATGTAATCATCTCCTAGAAAATAATATGAGGCAAAAAAAATAATATAACTTTTACGCTATATTATTTTTAAATAAATCTTGATATATTTCTTGATAATTACTTACTTTTTTAATTTCTAATTTATCTAATATTTTTTTGGGTATTTCTTTTAAATCATTTTGATTTAAAAGAGGAATATATACTGTTTTTATTTTAGCATTATAAGCAGCGATTATTTTTTCTCTTAAGCCACCAATCTTTAAAATATCTCCTTTTAAAGATATTTCTCCGGTAAAAGATATCGTTTGCTCAATTAAGACTTGATAAATTTCTGATAAAATAGCGGTGGTAATGGCAACCCCACAAGAAGGTCCTTCTTTTTTCGTTGCCCCATCCAAAAGATGAATATGAATTGTTTTTTCTTTTAAAGCATCTTCTTTAATTAATTTATTTTCTTTTAAATAAGAGACCGCTACTTTAATGCTTTCTTTTAAAACATCTCCTAAAGAGCCTGTAACCATTACTTCTTCTCTTCCTTCATATATGGCACATTCTACTTTAAAAGTAGCACCCCCAAAACTAGTATAAGCAAGAGCATTAACAATACCCGGACTATTTATTTTACTTACTTCATGATCATTTACAGTTTCTTCCAAGTATTTACTTAAATTTTGATCATTTACCACCATTGAAGATTTAGTTGTAACAATTTTAGTTACTAAAGTTTTTAAAACTCTCGTTAAATTCCGAACGCCAGCTTCTTTCGTATAATTATTAATTATGTTAATAATCGTTTCATCTTTGATAACTAATTTTTTGGTTAAATTTAAATCTTTATATATTTTAGGTAAAATATATTTTTTACAAATATCTACTTTTTCATAAACTGTATAACTAGCTAGTTCAATAATTTCTAAACGATCAATTAAAGTATAAGGAATATTCTTTAAATCATTAGCGGTTAAAATAAATAAGACATTACTAAGATCAAATGGTTCTTCAATATAATTATCCACAAAAGTTTTATTTTGGGTACTATCCAAAATATCCAAAAGCGTACTGGCAGGGTCCCCTTTATAATCTTTAACCATTTTATCTACTTCATCAATTAAAATTACGGGATTAGAAGTACCACACTTTCTTAAGCCTTGCATAACTTTACCAGGTAAAGCCCCAAGATAGGTTCTTCTAGAACCAACTAGTTCCACTGAATCATTTAAGCCACCCACACTTATTTTATAAAATTCACGATTTAAAGCCGCGGCAATACTTTTGGTAATTGTCGTTTTACCTACTCCTGGAGGACCCACTAAACAAATGATAGGACTAGGAAGAGAGGGATTAATATTTTTTATATTAATATAATCAACAATTCTTTTTTTAATCTTTTCTAAACCATAATGGCTTTTATTTAAAGAAGTCATTACTTTCTTCGCATTTAAATTTTCTTTACTTAAAACTTGCCAAGGTAAGTTTAAAGTCCAATCTAAGTAAGATTGTAGTGTCGCTGTTTCCGGAGAAGAATAGTTCATTCGTTCAAGTTTCTTAATTTCTTCGAATAATTTATCATGAGATTTTTTAGGAATTGCTAAAGATTCTAACTTTTGATAATACTTATAAGTATCAGAACTAGTATCTTTAATTCCCAAAAGACTTTCTATTTCCTTAATCTTTTCTTTTAAGTAATATTCTTCTTGCTCTTCACTTAATTTCATTTCTACCCGGTTGTCAATCTTCTCTTCTAACTTTAAGTATTTTATTTCTAATTTAATATCTTTAATTAGAGAAAGAGCTCTTTTTTCATAATTAGCCTCACTCATATATTGTAATTTTTTAGAAGGCTTTAGAGGTAAAAAAGAAGTAATAGCATCGGTTAAAAAATCTAAATCATCATTTTCGGAAACAAGTGTAAAAATACTATTAGAAATATTAGGAGAAGCATCTAAATATTGCGTCATAGCTTCTTTTAATTTTTTTAATAAAACATTTCTATTATCTTCATCTAAAGAAGGAAGATTAATATCCATCACATCAGCACAAATTATTTCATCACTAAAAGAATTGTAATCTAATACTTCAACTCTTTTCTCACCCTTTAAAGTAAGACGTAAGTTCCCATTAGATAATTCCAATTTATTTTTAATATAAGTAGCAACCCCAATTTTAGGTAAATCTTCAACCGAAGGTTCTTTAGAAGTGGTGGTAGGATTAACAATTAATACTCGATTATTATATTTCTTATTACTAACCTTAACAATTTTTTTACTGATCTCATCTTTAAGCTCTAGCTTTATCTCTTGATGAGGTAATATTACTAAATCTTTTAGTAGCATAACGAGTATTGTATAATCCATAATACACCTCCCAAATATAAAGTTTATTATAATGAAAAAGTCAGTTTTTGTAAAGCGCAAAAAGCTGATTTTAAATCATAATTTTTATTTATTTTAAGAAAAGAAAAAAGTTGCCTCATTTTGCAACTTATTCATTCTTTTCTTTTAATATTTCTAAAGCTCTATGCATCCGCATATCATATTTTATAACTTCAAGTGAACCATAAGCTTCGATTAATTCATCATATTTAATTCCATAATTTTCGGCCATTTCTTTAGCCTTTTTTTCTACTTCACTTTCCGTAAAATCAACTTTTTCAGCCTCGGCAATATATTCAATGACATAACGTCCCTTTAAGTTTTTAATAGCTTCTCCTTCCATTTGTTTATGAAGGTCTTCATGAGTTGTTCCCGTAAGTTGATAATATTGTTCTAATTCCACTCCTTGCATTTTAAGTTGACGTTCAAATCCTTCAATCATCCGATGAATTTCGGCATCAATTATTTCCGGATTAATTTCTACCTCTAAGTTAGAAGATGCTTTACTAATTAAATCTTCCATAAATTGATCATCAATTTCATGTTCTTTTCGTTCTTTAAGAGTTTTTTCTACTTCTTTTTCTAATTCTTCTTTAGTTTTAACATTTTCTAATCCTAAATCTTTATAAAAGTCTTCATTTATATCTGGTAATACTTTAGTTTTAATTTCATGAATTTTAACTTTAAAAGTTACATCTTTTCCTTTTAAATCTTCAACATAATTTTCAGGAAATTTTAATTCTAAAGTTACTTCATCATCAGTTTTCTTACCAATTAATCCTTCTTCAAAACCAGGAATAAAAGTATGTGAACCTATTTCTAAAGGGTAATTTTCGCCCTTTCCTCCTTCTAAAGCTTTGCCGGAAACATAACCATCAAAATCAATTACAACCGTATCGCCTTCACTAACTGTTCCATTTTCTTTAACAACTATTTCCGCTAGGTCTTCTCTTAAATGATCAATTTCATGAGCTATTTCTTCTTTAGAAATATTAGCCTTTTCTTTTTTTACACCTAATTTTTCATAAGAAGATAATTTAACTTCTGGCTTGGTAATTATCTTAAATGAAAAAGTAACAGAATCTTCAGATAAAGCTGTAACATCAACACTAGGTTCTACAACAGGTGTTAAATCATTTTGGGAAAGAACTTCTTTGTAAGCAATATTAATAGCGTCATTAACAGCGTCAGAATATAAAGACTCAATTCCAAACTTTTTTAAATAAACGTCTTTCGGAGCACTACCTTTTCGAAAGCCATCTATTTTAACCTCTTTATTTTGTTTTTTAAATGCTTTATCTAAACATTTAGTCCATTCTTCTTTTGGAAGTTTTATTTCAATATCATGAACGTTTTTCATCTAATCCCTTCTTTCAAATACTTCTATATTATATTATGATTATCGTAATTTAGCAAGGAATTACTTCCTTTTTTTAATTCTTTCCAACGTTTTCATCGCGGGTTTTATTTGTGTACCAACCCCATAAAACTCAATATCTTTAAAATTCCAAGGAACAGCATTTTTTTCACATTGGACAAAATGATAACCCTCCTGGTTATTAAAAACCGTTCTGACATTACATAAAATGCCTTTATAAATAAGAGCTTCAAATTTCTCTTCGCTATTAGATATAGCAATAACTATTCTTAAACTATTAAATTCTTCTTTACCAAAACTATTATCGAAAATATCATCTAAAATATTTTCTAAAGATATATTCCATAAGGAATCATTTCTTAAAGATTCTTCTATTCCCTTTAGATCAATTAAATGATGTATTTTTCTTTTATTTAAAGGGCTTATAGCAATTTTTATTTCTTCCCCTTCTTCTCTTATTAAAAATTCACAAAAGTTTTCTTTTTCCTTAGTATATATATCGCAAAAAGACTCTTTCTCTTTGACTTTTGGAGCTAAATAAAAATCTTCCTTTAAAGTATACTCTTTTTCTTCTTTTTCACTTTTGACTTTTAAAGTATTTTCTCCTTCTTCATTAAATATAGCTTCTAAATGAAAAGATTCTCTTTCATTTTCCCCTTTAGCCACAAAACTTATGGTATGAGTTAAAATTTCCTCATGAATTTGAGGATTTGATAAAACATAATTATCTTGGAAAGCTACTTGACTTAAAATTTGTCCCATAATGGTATTCAATTCTTCTTCCGTTACTACAATATAACCTAACCATTCTCTTAAAAATAATCTTAATTTAGCACTAGGAATACTTACCCTAACTAATTTTGCTTTTTCCATTTTTCATTTCCTTTCTTTACTTTATTCTTTTATGATCCATATCATATTGCCAAAAATCCCAGAAAAAATGATTTTTAGCTAAAGCATTTTCTTTTTTTAATCTTTCTAATTTTTTGACGTTATCATAAAGAAGATTATCCCCATACCTAGATCTCATATAAGCATCGACTAAAGTACTTGATAAAATATCTTGATTCGTTTTTCTAACTATATATTTACCAATTTCTTCTAAAAAGTCTAAATAAGGAAAATCTTGCGTCCTATATTTGCCATATTTTTGATATAGATAATGATAAAGCGTAAAATCTAAAGGTTTTATTTCTTTTAAAAAAAGAAAATAAATCTTAACGGGATTTTTAACTTTATGAAGTAACTTAGTCATTTTTACTCTAAACTCATCCATACTTTTAACATCAAAAAATAGATCTAAAAGACTTAATCTTTGTAATTCATTTTCAATTGTAGTATCACGAAAAGTCATTAAAGCGTGGGAAAAGTTTTCTTCCTGATCAAAAGTAGGATCACTTAAATAAAAACCATCTATCTTATATTTAGGATCAACTAATCTAATTAAAGCTCTTGCATGATATAAAATTGTTAACTCATCTTTTTTCCATTCTTCAATATCTACCCTAGTCATCGAAGAATTAATCCCCATATAGCTAAGAGTACACACTAAAAGTTTAACATAATCCCGACAAACAAAATAGGGAGAAGAAAAAAGATTTTTTAAAGCATCAAATTCTAGGGGGTAATCATTTGGATAACTTGTATATTCACGAAAATTGACCACTTTTTGATATATTAAAGTAAATAATTCTAAAGGACTTAGTTTTTCTTTTCTATCCTTTAAGATAATAGGTTTTAAAAAATTAGTTAATTCGTGATAAAAGTTTAAATATTCTTCTGAGGTAAATTTACTCCTTAAAGATGAGTGAATTAAAGTTGCATTTGGATATCTCATAAGGACGTTATTAAGTAAATTTTTATCCATTAAATAAAAAGAAGAAAAAGGAAAAATAACTTCATTATGTTTATCTAACTCTAAAAGTCTTTCTAAAAGATTGCGCATCTTAGATAAATATTCTTCTTCTTCATCGCCAATATCCGATATTGAAATAGTGTAATAAGAAGGAATAAGAGCTAAATCATTCAAAAAAGAAGAGTTTATCTCTCGACTGCTAAAATATTTGGTAAATTCAATATCTTCAACATAACTCATAAGCATTTTCCTAACAAAAAAATATTATAAAGGAAGACTATAATTATTGCAAGAAAAAAAGCCTAATATTTAGGCTACATTTAAAATTGTTATATTGTATCCCCCATTAGGGCTTTCAACTAATACTTGATCACCTTTTTTATGACCTTTGATGGCAATTCCAATTGGTGATTCAACGGAAATCTTATTATTAAATGGATCAGCTTCAACCGAAGAAACAATTTTATATTCTTCTTCTTCGCCATCTTCATCTTTAATGGTTACTACTGAGCCAATACCAATATTTCCCCCTTTTCTTTTAGTTTCAACAATTTCACTATGTTCTAGTTTATATTCTAATTCTTTTATTCTTGCTTCGATTTGAGCTTGATCATTCCGGGCAGCATCATAATCAGCATTTTCTGATAAATCCCCCATAGCTCTAGCTTCTTTTAGAGCGACGATTACTTCTTTTCTTTTCACGTTTTTAAGTTCATTTAACTCGTTTTCTAACTCTAAATATCCTTCAGCAGTTAGTTCGAATAAATCTTCATTTTTCACTGTAAAAATCTCTCCTTTTTATGACTTACAAAATGATACTATAAAACTTCCTTTTTGTCAAATATTTTTAGGCGCATCATAGCAAATTTAGGTAAAGAAAAAGGTACATCTAAATAGACGATCATTTGAGGATGCCTTGCTACATCTATTTTACTTCCCTCTTCATTTACTATTCTTTTTATAGTATATGTTTTTTCTTCCATATTAGGACCAATAAATTCTACAACATCGCCTACTTTAAAATAATTTCGCTCTTCTAATTTTATTTGTTTTTTCTTTTCATTATATTCTAAGACAATGCCAAGAAAATCTTGATTACTAACTTCTTCTCGATCTTGAAAATAGCTCTCATTGGGACCAGGAAATTTTTGATAAAATTGTGGCACTGTATCTCTATTAGCAACACGATCTAAGATTTTTTCATAATATTTTTGATCTTCCTTGGTAAGCGTTTTTTCCTCTATCTTATCAATTAGCTTCCGATAACACATAATAACCGTCGCAATATAGTAAACAGATCGCATTCTTCCTTCAATTTTAAAAGAAGAAACACCAATCTTAATCATATCTTCTAAGTATTCTACCATATTTAAATCTTTACTCATAAAAGTAAAAGGAACATTGGAAGTAGAAAATACCCACCGGCATATTTGTGCACAACCTCCTCGATTTGAATCTCTTAAGGTCATGTAATTAGATAGAACACATTTGCCACTTATGGCGGTACACATCGCGCCATGAATAAAACACTCTAATGAAGCGTTAGTCTCTTTTTTAATTCTAATAATATCTTCTCTTTTGGCTTCTCGTCCTAAAACAAATCTTTTAACTCCCAAGTCTTGCCAAAACTTAATAGCTTCATAATTTAAAGTACTAGCTTGCGTTGATAAAATAACTTCTAAACCTAGAGAAATAGCTTTTTTAACTGCGATAATATCACTAACAATCACTGCATCAACCAAAATATCTTTAAGGTAAGCTAAATATTCATCTAAACCCTCTAAGTTTTTATTGTGAAAAACAATATTAACAGTCACATAAACTTTCTTATTTAATTGATGAGCAAAAGTGCAAGCCTCTTTTATTTCTTCTAAACTAAAATTCTTCGCATTGGCTCTTAAACTATAATCTTTGCCTCCAATGTAAACAGCATCAGCTCCATATAATAAAGCTATTTTTAATCTTTCTAAATCTCCCGCTGGAGCTAGTAACTCAACCATTTTGATCATCCTTTATTTTATATATTGTCTCCGTATTTAAAAAACCTTCACTAGTTTCCATCACTACTTCTCCTTTTAGCTCTTTTATAATATCTTTTACTTCTAAAAAAGATGAGACAATCAAATAATATTTACAATCTAAATCTAATAAAGATAGGCCATTAAAAACTGGTTTATGATAAAAACAAGTTCCATACTCATTTTCATAAACAATAAATTCATGATTACCATTTTTAATTAAAAGAGGATTTTCTTTTTCTATCTTATGAAATTTAGCATAATTATTAAGTAAAAGCCGTCTAGAATACATACTCATTACATAACCAAAAATAAAAGTAGAAATTTTATTTGTCTCTTTTTCAATTTCTTTAATTTCATCTTTAGTTATATCTGTAGCTAAAATAACAGAATCAACCCATTCTAAATATATCTTAACACTCTCTTTATTTGTATTAAAATGACTTAAATATAATATTTTTTCAATCTTTTTCTCTTTTATTAAAGGTATGATACCCAAGTCATCAAAAATTATTCCCTTAAAATCATCGATATTTTCTAAAGTCTTAAAATTATCAATTCCTTCATTATCTAAAATACGATTTAAATAAAGAAAACTATTATGCCGAATATCTAAAGGTATTTCAGAAATTAAAAAAGTATTAGGTATGCCAACACAAAAGTCTTTTAGAGGAAAGACATAATTATTAATACCTAATTCTTTTAAATCATCTAAATCAGTTAAATTATTAATCGTTATTAATATTTTATTATTTTTCATCTTTACGAACACTTACAGATATGCCATCACCAATATCATAAAATTTAGTATCAAATTCTGTATTTTCTCTTAAGAAAGTGATGTAATCTTCAATTTTACCTACTAAACTTTTTAAATTCTTACTTTCAATATCTTCACTCTTACCTACATAACCATGAAATTTTAAATTATCAGTTATAATAGTTCCGGTATCTTTTAAGAAATATTTATATTTTTCAAAAAATTTAATATTTTGCGCTTTTGCAGCATCAATAAAAATTAAATCATATTTTACTTCGGCCGATAGATTAACATCTAAAGCATCTTGAAATACAACATTTATTTTTTTATCCATTTCACATTTTTTCACATTTTTAAGGCATTCCATATATCTTTCTTCATCTCTTTCAATTGTTGTAACGAATGCCCCTTCAGAAGCACTAGCCATTAAAATAGCTGAATAACCAATAGCGGAACCAATTTCTAAAATGTTTTTAACATTATGCTCCTTAATATATTTCATAATAAACGCAATTGTTTTCTTTTCGACAATTGGCACGTTATTCTCCTGCGCATATTCTTCCATTTCCAGGATTTTTTCTTTCATATTACCACCTAACTATACTTCCTTATGAGTTCTTGAAATTCAGCAGAAGTTTTGGCAAAATGGAGTTTTCCATCTTTATCGGCATAAAAGTAAATGTAATTATCATTACTTGGATTTAAAGCCGCCTTTAGGGAATCTTCACTTGGATTACAAATAGGCCCAACGGGAAGTCCTAAAAAACTGGTATTCCTTGTATTATATGCATTTACAGCATTTAAGTCACTAGTTGTTAAATCCTCTGATAAGGCTTTTTTTACCCCATAATAAGCTGTAACATCCATTCCTAAACTCATTTTTAAATCTAGTCTTTTTCTAATTACTTGACTAACAATACTCCTATCTTCTTTCATCATGGTTTCATTTTCAATAATACTTGATATTGTCAATATTTCATGAACATTAAATCCAGACGCTTTAATAGCAGCACTATAATTATCTAACACTTCCTCTGATTTTGCAAGCATTTTGGCAAGGATATCTTTAATGCTAGATGATTTACTAAAAGTATAAGTATCAGGAAATAAGTATCCTTCTAAGCTATAATATATATCTTTATTTAAAATACTTTCATCAATAAAATCATATTTATTTATTAATTCTTTTAAGTAATCTTGATCACTTAAAACCGTTAAAATCTCTTCTTCGGTAAAAGGAAACTTTTCAGTTATTTGTTTTATATAATCGATAACTCTTTTACCTTCTAAAAATGTTATACTAATAGAATCATCAATTACTTTTCCATTTTTTAAATGATCAAAAATTTCTCTCGTACTAAATTTTCTATCTAATTCATAACTCCCTGCTTGAATAATAATATCTTTATGTAACTTCACATATACTAAAGAAGATATTTTACTTTTAATAAGTTTAGCATTATATAAATTATTAATTACTTCTTTAGTACTAGTCCCTCTTTCAATATTAAAAGTAACTTTTTCGGAATTTTTAGAGACACTAGTTAAACCATAAAAATACATTCCCCCCATGAAAATAATTATAGCTAAAATAGCCACCCCCACAATTATTATTTTCTTCTTCATTTTTCTTCACTACCCTCTATTCTATTTATTAACTCTTCAATCAAAAATATAGCTCGATCATCTATTTTATGAAGCTCTCTATTTTGGTATAATCCTGCATAAATATTCATCGTTTCTTCGTCTTCATAAACTAAATATTCTTCTTCTAAAGCATTTATTTTATATAATAATTTTACTTTCTTCCGAATATTCTTTTTATTTTCTAAAATCATTTTTGACTCCTCAAATAACTTTCTAAAATAACACAAGACGCTACTGCATCAATTCGATCTTTACTATTTTTAATGTTGTCACCAACATCATGAACAATATTTTCCGCTTCTTTAGTTGTTAGTCTTTCATCAACTAGTTCTACTTTAAAGCCTTCCTCTTCTAACATCTTTTTAAAATCTAAGCTTCTTTTTCCCGCAAATCCAATACTTCCGTCCATATTTTTAGGTAACCCTAAAACTATCTTCTCAACTTCATATTCTAAAGTTATCTTCTTAACTTCTTCTAAAGCTTTTGCATAATCTTCAAAAGAAAATCTAATTACTTTTAAAGGCCGGACTAAAGAATTAGTTTTATCTGTAATACTAACCCCTAACGTTTTAGTCCCTAAATCTAATCCCAAAAAGCGCATCTTATTTTCCTTCATAAGAGTTAATTAGAGCTAATAAAACTTCTTCTCTTTTTAAATCTTTCATTTTATCTCTAGCTCCTTCAAAGTTAGAAATATAAGCTAAATCACCCGTAAGTAAGTATCCAACTAATTGATTTTCGGCTTTATAACCTTTTCTTTCTAAAGATTCTATGACTTCATTAATAGTTATTAAAATTAATTCTTGTCTTAAGGCTGCAACATTAAAAATACTTGTCTTATCCATACTTTACCTCTCAATAAATTAATTCTATCAAATACTCTTCACTTTTTCAATAATCCACATTAAAAAAGAAAGATATTATTTCTTATCTTTCTCATTCAAATTAATTATCCTACATTAGTTATATAGTAAGGGCTTTTTATAGTTCCTTGACCTTTTAACATTATTTTGCTTCCATCTAAATAGAAGACAGGACGAGTTGAAATCTGAACGCTATAAGACACGGGAGACAAAGCCCCCTTCTTATTTATAGTATTAGCGCAATTATTTCCTGTACCCCACTCACCACTATCAGTCATCGTCCATTCGTTTGCTACCATTGGCTGTTGCAGTGTACCATATAATGGTGTTCCGGTATTAGTTAGCCCATTTAATCCTTGACTAATATATAACCAGCTACTTGTACTTGTACCATAGGCATATAAATAATCACTGGCATACATCAATCCTATTGAATTACCATTTTCTAATTTTTCTTTCCTTTCGTCGGCATACGTTGTCTTGGCTACCGATGCCGAACTAATACCACAATACCAGGTTGGATGCTCAACGATTAAGTTTTTCCATTTATCTTCTTGCAAATATTTATAATATGGATTTCCCATAAAATAACTATCATTTTCTGCTGTACTATTTAAATAATTATACATATTTGACCCAGGCCAGCCTATATCGAAAGCGTTATTTGAAAACCAAGCAAATTCTGTACCTGATGAAGACGATCCGATTAATCCGTCTTTGGTACTTATTCTGGTTGCTTTTATGACTTTGATTTCATTAGTATTTTTATCTAAGCCAATAATTCGATACATATATTGATCTAAATTATTTAAACATGTATTAGAATCTTTTGTTCCAAAACATATATAGTTATCGGTTACTTCTGTTGTTGTTCCCACAAATCTTCTTAAGGTATCTAAATCTTCTTCCGCTACTCCGGCACTTGTTAATTCTTCATTTCTTGTTTGTAATGCCCCAGAACTTTCTAATGCCCCACTTGTGGAATTAGCTAATATTTGCTCTATTGCCGGTCTTGGTGCATTTCCACACACTAAATTTTTTACTATTATCCTGATTTTTAAGGTTTTACCTGCTAAGTATGATTGATCTGATTCTGTATTATTTACTTTCAAATATCCTGTTATTGATGCTTCAGCACTTTCACTTACACTTAATTCTACTTCTATCTCTTTTGTTACAGATGCTGGTATTTCTTCACTTAATAAATCATATAAGTCAATTGTTTCTTCTGTTTTGCCAGAAGTAATATATAATATCGTATCTCCTTTTTGCAATGCTTTACCCATAGAATCAT
>CANRKS010000018.1 GCA_947631285.1 uncultured Bacilli bacterium
TCTCTTAAAAACTACCATTTTCTCTTACATTTCACTTTTTTCTAACTTTTCTGAAATTTATCTTTTCATTTGAGCAAAACGAAAAAAGATGGAAAACCATCTTTAAAAAATTTATATCTCTTCTGTAAATTCCAATAGTCTAATAAACATTTTAATAAATAATGGATCAAGTCCGACTTCTTTTAATTTTCTAATGTTAATTCTTTTTTTATTGATTGGTAAATTACTAAACATAATGGCTCCAATTTTTTCTTTTAACATTGTTTCAATACTTAAATCACTAATGATTTCATTTATGTCTTCATTGATAATCCTTGAAGCTTCAATTTCAATATTAGTACCACTGCAAGTAACTGTTAAACTCTTCTTTGTATCAACACCTTTAATTTCAATAAGAAAATCATTTTCATCAGGATAAGAAGTAAAATTCGTTACTGTTTCTCCATTAATTTCTACATTTATTTTTTCTGGTTCGCGAGTATTTCTAAACCGAATAAAATAATCTCTATTATCTGGGATGATACCAGTTTTACCTTCAACAGGATGAATTGATAAAGCATAGTTATCTTTACTATAATCAAAATCAATAGCGGTTATAATATAATATCCTTCTTCATATAAAGAAGAAATTCCATCATCTTCATATAAACGATAAACGTTGCTACTGCCAGGAAAAATATCAATATCCATCGCTTTTGGAGAATTAGTATTATTAATGTTTTCATCTAACTTAGCAAGAGGGATAATGCAACCAGCTTTAGCAAATACTGGATAGTCTTCATCTTTGAAGAAAGAAATATATCTTTTATTACCAATAAATTTTTTGCCCGTTTTAAAATCGTACCAAGTTCCTTTAGGTAAAAAGATTTTTTCCACAGATCTATTCATGACTGGATCTTTAGGTTTAGTAATTGGCGCTACTAGCAACTCCGTACCAAAATAATATTCATTTCGATAATCGGGCTCGTCAAATATCTCTGGATAATAGTAATAAAGCGGTTGAATTACTGGTAGGCAGGTTTTATAATATTTATAATTTTCTGTATATATATAAGGAATCAGCTTTTGTCTTAACTTACAATAATTTTTAACAATTGTATAAGTCTTCATATCCCAACGCCAAGGCTCCCTTTTATAATAAGCTCCTCTTTGAGCACTAAACCGGAAAATAGGACTATAAGTTGCAAATTCAGCATATCTTAGGTAAAGCTCGCTATCTTCAACTCCCCCTTTATAGCCACCAACATCATGGCTCCACCAAGAAAGGCCAATATTGCTAGCCGTAGAATTAAAGTATGGTAAATATTTTAGAGTGTCCCAGCCAACTCTTGTTTCGCCTGAATAATGGACAGGATATTTGTGAGCACTTTTTCCTCCATTACGAGATAAAATAAGACCTCTTTTATCCATAAATTTTTTATAATCGGTAAAGTGATAATAATTTAAAGCTCTTGTGGTAATTTCATCTCTACTATCAAGCCAAAAAAAGTCAACGCCTAATTCATATAAGGGATTAATTAAATTTTTAAAGTAACTCATAATAAAGCTTTTATCCAAAACGCGAAAAGGAATTAATTTATTAGGAGGTAAATTTAACTCAGTACACATGGTTTGATAATTGTTTTCCATTGCATTAATACCTTCTGTACCATCTAAATTAAGGCCTAGCCTAACTCCTCTTTCATGTAAATATTTAATAAATTCCTTAGGATGAGGGAAAAGCTCAGGATTAAAACTATAACCAGTTTTATATAAATTATAATTGCTTTTATCTTTTTTATGCCAAAATTCACTTAGTAATAAAACTGATAAAGGAACATCATTTTTATTAAAGGCTCTAATTATTTTTTTGGCATCTTCTTCACTATATATTTGATCTCTATTCCACCATATACCTAAAGCATATCTAGGAATCATTGGAGGATAACCCGTAAGAGTAAAATAATCTTTTAAACATAGGCCAAAATCTCTTCGATAAGCAAATAAATAGATATCGATTCTTCTAGTGTTATTAGGTATCATAAAGCCATCGTTATCAATAAACATTGAGTAACTATCATCGAGGGTAGCAAAACCGTCAGTTGAATATAAGCCTCTTCCTAAGACTGTTTCACTGCCAAAATCTTCAATACTTAGCGCACTACCTTTAAAATTACGAGCTTCGGGATGACCATAATACCAAATTTTATCGGTATTAACAAGTTTTACTTTAAGGTTAGAATCAGGAGCAAAAGAAGGGCCTTTGAAGGCTTTTTCTTTCGCATATTGTAAAATAAAATATTTGGTCGTAATTACTAAGTATTTTTCATCTTGCTCAACTTTCATCTTGGGAATTTCAAAATTACGGTTAGATACTATTTCGGTTTTGCCATCATAAAAAGTACCATCAAGTGAATATTCAAATCTTATTAAGCGTTCACTTAAGACAGTAATTCGATAGTTAACACCTTTAAAAACGGCTCTACTATCACTAACTAGATTTTCTGTATTAACTAAAAAATGTTCACCCAAACTAGCCATATCTAACCTCTTTTATTTTACCTATAATAAGAATAACAAAAAATAAAAGTTTTTTCAATAGGAGGATTATTAATCTTTGGAATAAAAAGAAGAAGAAAAAATCTTAAAATGGGCATTTAAAAACTACTATATAATTAGTAGCTTTCCTTATTTATTTTGAAATTTTTCTTGCATTTCCTCTAAGAATTTAGCATTGGTAAAATAATCAAGTCCCATCTTTTCTTTTACTTCCCTTAAGGTTTGATTGGCTCTTTGGTTAGCTTTTTCAGTTCCTTCTTTTAAGACTTCATAGACGTATTCAATATTGCTTTCTAATTCTTGCTTTTTATCTCTAATTGGGGTTATTAATTCGATTAAAATATTAGCTAAGAATTTTTTTATTGTTACATCTCCAAGGCCACCTTTTTCATAATGAGCTTTTAATTCAGCCAAGTTATGATATTCAGGTAAATATTTTTTAAAATGTTCATCTTCGCAAAAAACATCTAAGTAAATAAAGACGGCATTATCTTTTACTTGGCCAGGATCTTCTACTCTAATATGGTTAGGATCAGTATACATTGACATAACTTTTCTTTTTATTTCTTCATCTGAATCATCTAAGAAAATACAATTGTCTAATGATTTACTCATTTTAGATTTTCCATCTAAGCCAGGAAGTCTTTTGGCATAAGAACTTTCAGGTAATATTTCTTTAGGTTCCACTAAGGTTTCTCCATAAATCCTATTAAAGGAATGAACAATTTCACGTGTTTGTTCAATCATTGGCAATTGATCATCCCCCACCGGAACTAAAGTGGTTTTAAATGCTGTTATATCGGCGGCTTGACTTACAGGATAATTTAAAAAACCAGCTGGTATTGATTCATCAAAACCCCTTAATTTAATTTCTGATTTAACGGTTGGATTACGATGCAAGCGAGAAACCGTCACTAGATTCATATAATAAAAAGTCAATTCTGTTAAAGCAGAAACTTCTGATTGAATAAAGATGTTGGTTTTGCGAGGATCGATTCCTGAAGCTAAATAAAACATTGCGACTTCCATCACATTATCTCGAACTTTTTTAGGATTAGAAAAATTGTCGGTTAGAGCTTGAGCATCCGCGATCATTAGATACATTTCATCATAGTTAGCCTCATTTTGCAGTCTAATTCTATTTTTTAAAGAGCCCGCTAGATGACCTAAATGAAGTTTGCCAGTAGGTCTATCGCCCGTTAATATAATTTTTTCCATAGAAATCACCTTTAGATGATTATACCATATTTTTTTATCTATAGCTAATTTATATGGTATACTTTAAGAGTGAGTGGTTAATGAGTTATTTTAAAATTGATGCATAAATGCTAAAATATAAAAAATTATTTTTCTAAATATAATTATAAATGAGGAGGCATAATAATTATGTTAAAATACGAAACTAATTCTAAATTGGTGAAAGAAGGACAAATTTTTGTCGCTATTAAGGGACACACCGTAGATGGACATGATTACATTCCTGAAGCCATAAAAAATGGAGCCAGCAAAATTGTAGGAGAAAAAGATTTAAGTTTAAGCATACCCTACGAAAAAGTAGCAAATAGTGAAGAATATTTGAAAAAGCATTTAACGGAAGACTATAGTAAAGATGTTAATACTTTAAAAATAATTGGGGTAACAGGAACTAATGGTAAAACTACAAGTTGCTATCTTACCTATGAAATCTTGAAAGCTTTAAATAAAAAAGTTGCCTATCTAGGCACAATTGGTTATTTTTATAATGAGCAAAAAGAAGAAGTAAATAATACTACGCCAGATATTTTATCTTTATACAAATTTTTAATGCATGCCAAAAATAATGGCTGTGAATATTTTGTTATGGAAGTATCAAGCCATGCTCTTTCTTTAGAAAGAGTATCAGGACTTCAATTTACAACTTGCGCTTTTACAAATCTTACGGAAGATCACTTAGATTATCATAAAACAATGGAAGCTTATTTAAATGAAAAAAGAAAAATTTTAAATTATTTAAAACCGGATAATTTAATGATTTTAAATAGTGACGATGAAGCTAGTGAAAAATTTAAAACTCATAAAAACTATTTAACCTATGGATTAGATGGTGATTATAAAATTTTAAAATATAATATTTATCCTGATCATACTGATTTAGAATTTAGCTTTCTTGAGAATGTTTATCAAGTTACCACTAATCTGACAAGTAAATTTAATATATATAATTATTTAACAAGTTTAGCCTTAGTGCATAGTTTACAAATTAGCATTCCCGATATAATTAGTGTAACAAAAGAGATATATCCCCCAAAAGGAAGATGTGAAACCTATAAAGTAGGAAAAGGTTATGCGGTAGTTGATTATGCTCATACGCCAGATGCTGTTGAAAAAGTAATCGCTGCTTATAATGAACTTAAGAAAGGCCGCATTATTACAATTATTGGCTGCGGAGGAGATAGAGATCCAATCAAAAGACCTATTATGGGAAATATTGCTACTAAAAATAGTGATTATGTAATATTTACGAATGACAATCCAAGGACAGAAGATCCCGAAAAAATTATGAACGACATCGTGAAAGATAATAAAAGTTCTAACTATGAAATCATTTATGATCGGAAGGAAGCAATTGTTAAAGGAATTAAAATGCTTCAAGATGAAGATATTTTATTAGTCCTTGGTAAGGGACATGAAGATTATCAAATAGTGGGTCATACTAAGTATCATTTAGATGATGCTGAGATAATTAAAGAAAATCAATAATAAAAATTATTTTAATATTAAAGGACCGCCTTTCAAAAAAGAAGCAGTCCTTTTTAATTTTCACTAATCATGTTTCGAATTGTTTTTTCTAAATATTTTAATTGGTCGGCTTCTTTAATTTGACGTAGATCAATTGGAGAGCCAAAAACTATTTTAGGATGTCCTCTAAATTTAAAGTCCCCAGTTATGGCAAAAGGGATTATGGGAGCATCTGCTTTTTGGGCAAAAGAAATTACCCCTGGTTTAAAAGGGAGCAAAACATCTTTTTTGTGGAAGGTTCCTTCTGGAAAAATCCCTATTACTTTGCCTTCGCTTAGAATATTTAATACTTCTTCTTTAGCTAAAGGATTGTGATTTTGACGATCTATTTTGATAAGATGCATTTTACGGAAAATCCAGCCAAATGGGAATTTGAATAATTCCTTTTTGCCTAAAATATGAATTGGTCTTTTGCACGCTAAGAAAAGTAAGTATGAGTCAAAATTGCTAACATGATTGCCAGCTAAAATACATTTACCTTCTAAAGGAATATTAGATTGTCCGAAGCATTTACCACCCCAAAAAAGATTACCTAACCATACTATTAGTCGAGAGGTAATGTTATAAAACAAATAACCTTTATCGGATTTCGACTTTTGCATTTACATCATCCTCTAAAAGCTCAGGATTATCTAAAATATATTGCATTAATTTAATTGATTGAATAAAATAAAAACCATCAGCAATTCTTTCATCTATAGTTATGCCAAATTCACATAGATATTTCTTTTGACCATTTATTAACTCTTCTTTTATTTCCCCAATTGTTATAATACCAGAACAAGTTCCAAAATCAGTGACATTATGATATATGCCTCCTGTTTTAAAGGTGCCTAAGTTTGAGACAATCATACTACTATAGTAAAGATTATCTTTTACTAGAAAGCTAGGTAAAAAGCCCCATTTATCAAATAATTTAAAAAGGGATACAATAGGGACTCTCAACATATTGGGTAATTTGGCAAGAATATGAATGGCAGCATTGGCACCAGCACCCGTATCCTTATTTTTTCGAACATTAAAGACTTTTTCTTTAATCTTTTTGCTAATAGTAAAGATATTATCATTTTCTAACATAGGCATAATGACCATAATTTCGTCAGCTTTATCATGAAAGTCTACTTTCATAACAAAAGATAGAGAGACTTCATTATGCTCATATACATGCCTGTTACTTATAAAGCGATTTAGTAAAGGCCGATTATATAATACTTTACTTATTAGGGTTGAAAAAGCATGAAAGTAAGTAATTTGCTCATCCTTTTTATTTAATTTTTGCATATAATTAACTAAAGCTGTCACATCCATTTTTTGATTGATAAAAAGTTCCCCTAAAGATCTTTTGGGTTTTAAGTCAATCAAAATTTGATTCATTGCGGGAATATCGCGGCATCTTTTTCCATCGCGACGATCACCAAATTTCCTTTTCATCACGTTAATAGCCTCCTCCTGTGAATTTCTTCTTGAATTTTTAATTTTATATGATATAATTATTTACATGCAGGTGTAGTTTAATGGTAGAACTATAGCCTTCCAAGCTATTAACGTGAGTTCGATTCTCATCACCTGCTCCATTATTTTGAAATATCAGTCTTAAGACTGTTTTTTTTATGTTTTAACTCACGTTAATAGCTGAAGGCTTAGTTTCTTTTAAATATAATTGTTCAATAATATCATCAAATAAACTATACCATTTTAACTGCACGCAATATCTATCTTTATTATATAATAAATTATTGTTTAAACATCTATTCTTGGGCTGAACTATTAAAGGTCCAAAATGAATAGATGAAGAATAATCTTTAAATTTTCTTAAAAAGATATCGATAATGTCTTCTTTAGTAATCCATAAAAAGTCATTAGCTTCACCATATATTAAAGCTGAAATTGAATAAAAGGAGTTATTACCTTTTAATACAAAACGTTCAACTGCCTTTTTAATTATATTTTTATTTTGTAATTCTTGATTTATTTTGTCCATTTGTGGTTGATGGTCTTTCTTATATTCTTTCGAAGATAATCTAACTTGTCCTTTACCATTAGTAGTGCCATCAGCATAATGATATTTTAAAAATTCTATTACACTTTCTCTTGAAATATGATTTTCAATTAAAAAATGAATAAACTCACTGATTGCTTCAACGTGAACAGAGTTTTTACTTCCTTTTTTTATACTTACGCCTTTAATTTGACCATTAACCTTTATTAATAGATCTGATTTTTGAAAATAATGATTTCGCCAACAGCGGATTATAGAATTTTCAGACTCTTTTGGATACAAATATTTAATTAAATCATAAGTCATTGGATCTAATTCACATATTAACTTACCATTTATCTTTTTTACAAATTCATATTCATTATCATAGCCATTAATACTACTCAATGTTCCCTCCTTTCTACACTCTCCAAAACCATCTTACCATAAAATTTAAAATAATTAAATAATTTACAATGTATTCTTATTCTTAATAGGAATAGTTTTTTACATAAAAAGAAATAATTGTTTTAAAATATTAATATGGAAAATGATTTAAAAAAATATAATAATAAAAGAAATTTCAATAAAACTAAAGAGCCTAAAGGCGAAATTAATAAAAAGAAAAATACCAAATTAAAGTTTGTTGTACAACATCATTTAGCGAAGAAAGACCATTACGATTTAAGATTAGAATGGAATGGTGTGATGAAAAGCTGGGCGGTTCCAAAAGGGCCATCATATAATTCTAAAGACAAAAGATTAGCAATTATGGTTGAAGATCACCCTCTTAGTTATCGCCATTTTGAAGGGAATATTCCTAAAGGCGAATATGGGGGAGGAACTGTAATGGTTTGGGACGAAGGTACATGGGAACCAATTACTAAAATTCCCTCAAATTTTAAAATGAAAATGTTTAAATTTATTCTAAATGGTTCAAGACTTAAAGGAAAATGGACTTTAGTCAAAATTGATAATGGTGATAATTGGCTCTTGATAAAAGAAAAAGATGAATTTTTAAAGTTTAAAGATATTACGAAATTAAAAACCAGCATTAAAACGGGAAGAACAATGGAAGAAATTAGAAAAGAAAAAAAGAAAACTACTACTTCCATAAAAGAAGGTATAATTGAAAGCATTGAAATAACTAGCCCCAATAAATTAATATTTAAAAAAGAAAAGATAACTAAATTAAAGATTGCTAATTATTATCATAAAGTAGCTGCTAGAATGATGCCCTTTTTAGAAAATAGAATTATTAGTACTATTAGATGTCCCGATGGAAATTTAAAAGAAATATTTTTTAAAAAGCATTTAGAAAATCAAAACCAAGGCATAGGACAAATTATCTTGGAAAATGATTCTCAAAAGAAAGAAGATTACTACTATATTAAAAATAGTGAAGGCTTAATTTCTGAAGTCCAAATGAATAGTTATGAATTTCACATATGGGGAAGTACGATAAAGCATTTAGAAAAACCAGATATTATGGTTTTTGATTTAGATCCCGATGAAAAATTAAATATTAAAAAATTACGCGAGGGAGTTAAAGATTTAAAAAATATTTTAGATAATTTAAATTTAAAATCTTATCTTAAAACTAGTGGTGGCAAAGGCTATCATATTTTAGTGCCGATCAAAAATAAGATGGATTGGAAAGAATTTAGACAAACAGCTAAAAATATTGCCCTTTTAATGGAAAAAACTTGGCCCGATAAATATACCAGTAATATTCGAAAAAACAGACGAAAAGGAAAAATATTTATTGACTGGGTAAGAAATACTCGTTCTTCTACCAGTGTAGCTCCTTACTCTCTTAGACTTAGAGAAGGCTGTCCAGTATCAATGCCAATAAAATGGAGCGAACTAGATAAAGTTAAACCTAAAGAAATAACAATCGATGAAGCCATCAAAAGATTAAAAAGAAAAAATCCTTGGGAGGATTTCTTCGATTAATCTTTTTTATTTTTTAGAACAAGTTCCACCACTTTTTACAAAATATTTTTCAATATTTTCTAAAACTTTATGAATATTAGTAAAATATGAAGCTTCATTAGTTGTTTCATAAGATAAATCAGCACTATAATTAAGCTTTTGCGGAATAGTGGTATCTCCACTACTCTCAATAATTTGACCATTTTGATCATAATAGGTTACTGTATAATTATAATTTTGACCATTTAAGGTACAATCTAAAGTTTCAGTTTTTATTTCGTTGCTAAAAAGATAAATGGAATTTTCAATAATATTTTCTAATTCGTTTAAAGAAGCTTTCTTTATATCTTCAAAATCTGTTTCTGTATAATAAACGCGCATTTTTTTAGTAGTATCGATATTTACATAATCTAAATCTGGAGCTGTACTTCCAAGACTTTTACTCAAATAACTATGGGGAGTGGCCGTAAAAGTTAAAAACATTATATTAACTTCTTCGTTATTTTCAAAAATAGTGGTTCTCATCATTTTGGCTCTATCATAGTAAGGAGATGCAATTTGAAAATTCCACCTATTTTTAGAATCTGGTTCGTGATAATAAACATACATTTTTTCATTATAAGGCAAAGTAAATTCATAATTATTGTAAAAACGAGTTAAACCTACTAAAATTAAAAATATAACACTAACAATTATTAAAACTCGGCGAAATATTTTTAATTTTAATTTATTTTTAAAATTTGTTAAAATTTTTAAATCTTTTTTACTATCCTTTTTAATATTTATTTTTAAATTTTCTAATTCTTTTTGACATTCATCGCATTTTTGTAAATGATTTAATACTAATTCTTTACTTTCATTAGAACATACATCATCTAAATATAATGGCAATAAATCTTTTACAATATTACATTCCTTTTTCATCTAATTTCTCCTTTATTTTTAGTTTTGAACGGTAGTAAGTTACTCGTGCCCAGCTTTCGGTTTTCGAAAAAATATTCCCTATTTGTTTAAAAGATAATTCTCCGTAAACCCGCAATATAAATACTTCTTTATATTGTTCTTCTAGCTTATGCACTGCTTTTAGTAATTCTTCGCTTTTTTCATTACTAATTAATTCTTTAATTATATCATTTTCTTTAACGTACTCATCAGTTAACGCTACATATCTTTTATTCTTTTTGTATGTATTATAATAAATATTTTTGGCAATTGTACAAAGCCAAGTCAGCATTTTATAATCCGGATTATATTTTTTTATATTTACTAACGCTTTATAAAATGTTTCTTGAGTTATTTCTTCAGCTAAATGACTATTTTTTGTGATAGTTAATAAATATTTATAAATGCTTTCATAATATTCCATATAAATTTGCTCAAAATCACTATCCATTTAAAATACCTCGTTCATATATTATACATTTTAAAAATTGTTTTGTTACAAAAATAATTATCTTGTATATAAAAAACACACCATTAAAGTGTGTTATTATACTTAAAATGGGGCGGACTAAGGGAATCGAACCCTTGCATACCGGAGCCACAATCCGGCGTGTTAACCACTTCACCAAGTCCGCCATAACATAATAAATATGTCATGTTAAATGATACCAAAAAAAGAATAAAATTGCAATAAAAAGAGGCCAAAAACTAGCCTATATCATTTAAGTTAACGTTTTCAGCTCGAATAAATTCAGCAAATTCATCTTTAAATCGAGCTATTTCTTTTACTTTAACATCATCATAAACACTTTTACAATTAACAATAGCTTTATAAAAATGCTTAGTTGTAACTGTTTTTTCATTATCATATAAAGCATAAGTAAAAGCATTAGCTACAATGGCCAGACAAATATCGGGATATCTACTTGATACTTCATAAATTCTCTTATATTCATCAGTCATTTCCACAATAAACTTCATAAATTTTTCTATTTGAAAAGGTTGATAATTGATTTTTACACCAATTTGTTTTTCTAATTTAGGAATGGTTCCCATTAATATTTTAACTGTCGTAGGCTTATCTGTTTCTGAGACCTCAATCTTTTGAAATCTTCTTAAAAAAGCTCTATCTCTTAAAATATATGTTTCATATTCTTCTTGCGTCGTAGCTCCGATCATTTTAATAAGACCTCGATCAAGACTAGGTTTAAGCAAATTAGCAAAATCTATTCCCCCACTTCGATTAACTAAAAGGTGCGTTTCATCAATAAAAAGAATAGTTTTTTCCCGAGCAACAATTTCTCTAATAACGGCATCAAGTTTACTTTGCGTATCAGTTTCATTATTAGTTGTTCCGATTAAACTAGCAACATTTATTTTAATAACACTCCACCCTTTTAAAGCGAGCGGAACATTATCATTTTTAATACGATAGGCAATACCTTCGACAATAGCTGTCTTTCCTATTCCTGCCTTACCAACTAAAAGAGCACTTTTTTCCGGAGTAAGAAGTGTTAAGATACATTGTTTTATCTCTTCATCACGAGCAATTGCTGGATCTGTAATATATTCTTTTTGGGTTAAATCTTCGCCATAAATATCAATTAAAGATAAAACTTCTTCATTCATAAGTATCACCAAAATCATTATATCACACCTTGACAAAAAAGGAAAACAACGTATAATAAACTCTAATTGCGAGGAGGTAAACTCATGGAAGTATGCAATGATTGTGTTTTTTTAGATAAAAGGAATAAAGAAACTTCTTCTTATGATCGATATTGGTGTAATAAAAAAGGAGGATATCATAACCCTACCGAAAGAGCTTGTGGATATTTTTCTTATAATTTTAGTTCGGGAAGTTCTAATCAAGGAGGATGGAAACCATCAGGTTTTAGTTGGATTACTCCTCTTTTAGATAAGCTAGGCAATATTTTTTGTAGTGATTGTGGCATTATTAATACTATGGCTCACTATAGTCTATTATTTGCCAATTTAAATCCTGAATATAATGAAGCTTTAGATAAAGCTCTTAACACCGAAGAATTTGCTAATGAAGATGTTGGTTTCTTTACAAATCTAGCAACTAATTTTTTACTCCCTTGGGCAAATGCTCTTAACCTTAAAAATTTTGAAGTTGCGATGGATACATTTAAAAATATGATTGATTATCTTTTACAAAAATTGGGTATTATTGTTAAAAAAGAAGACTATAAAGCTTTAAAAAGGGTTAATCCAAATTTCATAAGAGAAGGTGCTTGTTAAACGAGCACCTTTTTAATATTTTTCTTTAATAAATTGAACTAATTGAGAAGCAGAATTCTCGTTTATAATTTCTTTTTGATTTTTTATCATTTCTTTTTGTAAAACCAAATCATTTAATAATTTCGTTATACAAGTAGTAACTTCTTCAATTGAATTAGCCTTTATACTCATACCATTTTCTTCAAAAAAAGTAGCATTATAATTTTCTACTCCAGGAATAGGCATCATATGAATTAAAGGCTTATGAATTGTAGCTACTTCACTAGTAGTAAGACCTCCTGGTTTTGTAACTACTATTTTACTTTTTTGAATATATTCTGCCATATCTTTAGTATAACCTACTACGGTTAAATTAGGATTTTCAATCATTGCCAATTCTTCTTCTAATTTTTTATTATTACCACAGATAACTACAATGGGATAATCTTTAACTTGAGTTAAAATACTTGTAATTAATTCTTTCATATGGCCAAAACCCATACTACCAGAAGTAATTAAAACGTAATCCTTAGGCAAATGTAAGCTATCTTTTTTTTCTTTAAAATGACTAGCAACAGGAATTCCAATAGGAAGTAAAACATATTTATCAAAACCTTTATTAATAAAGGCATTATTTAATTTAGCACTTGGAATAACAAAAGTATCAGGGTTGGTTTCATTCCAAAAAGGTATACATTCATAATCAGTTGCCACATTAATTAGTTTAAGATCTTCCTCTTCTTTTTTAATTTCGGTTATAGCCATACTAGGAAATAAATGAGTACATATAACTAACGTATATTTATGGTCTTTTATAAATTTTCCTAATTTCTCTTTCGCCGCTTTATTGAGTAAATAAACCGGACTTTTAATATTACTTTTATTGTATATTTCACCAATTTTATATACACCTTTAAATACTGTTCCCCAGCCTTTAGTCGAGTCTAAATATAATTTTTCAACTATCCTGGCAGCGTGTTCACCGATTAATTCTAAATAGTTTACCACATCACATTCAATATGATTTTCTTTTAACTCACTTGCAATATAATGAGCACAGCTAGTATGACCACCACCTGTATTACATGTTAAAATTAATACTTTCATAACTACTCCCAATTGTTACCATACATATTTTTTAAATAATTTCGATTAAAAGTTTTATCTAAAAATGCTTCAAAACCATTTTGGGGAGGAATCCCTTTATCAAGAGCATGAGCTCTCATCACCGAAACAGTTGTAAGCAAAGTATCAAAAGCTAAAAAAACAATTAAAATATATAATAAAACTTTACCAACTTTAGGATTCATTTTAACAATCAATTTTTGCACAAAAGGATATATGTATTTAATCCATAAAATGCCCAATAATCCCCATATTAAAGAATAAGCAAGACAAATACGTCCATTAATGTTTAAAAAGAAATTGGAATAATCCCAAGCTGGGAAACCGACGACTAACTCCATTCCCCAACTCATAAAATATTCTAAAAAAGAGCAGGCAATAAAACTTATTAAAAATATTTGCCAAAGAGGTGAGGTTTGACGTTTATATAAAATAAGAGTTAAAAAAATAGCCCCAAATCCATAAATAGCATTGATTGGTCCTAAAACTAAAGCCGAATGATTAAGAAGAAGATGATCAATCACAATGGAACCAACTCCTTCTAAGCACCAACCAAAAACACTGGCTATTATAAATATATAAAATAAATCATAAAATCTTAATTTCTTCATCTTTTACTCACTTAGTATAAAGTATAACAACACTTATTCCAAAATTCAACATCTTTTAAGTTGCTTTTTGTTAACTGTTTAGCTTTCAGCCTGGTGCCATTAAAAAAACTCTCTAAAAATAGAGAGTAATTTTTTAATGGCGCCCGATGTAGGACTCGAACCTACGACCTAACGGTTAACAGCCGTGCGCTCTACCGACTGAGCTAATCGGG
>CANRKS010000019.1 GCA_947631285.1 uncultured Bacilli bacterium
GGTTATGAGCCGGATGCTCTAACCAGCTGAGCTAGAGGTCCATTGCTTTTTCATTATACTATAATTGTTTTTAAGTTTCAAGTAAACATAAGTAAATTGCCAAAAAATTTGCGCTTCATCTAAATAATGTATGTTATACTAAAGATGGTGATTCTATGAAAATAGCCATTATTAGTGATATTCATTCCAATATGATTGCTTTAAAATTAGCTTTAGATGATTTAAAGAAAGAAGGATGTGCAAAAGTCTTCTTTTTAGGAGATTATTTAACCGACGGAAAATGGGAAAATGAAATTATGGCTCTAGTTAAAGAATATGGGGATAAAGTTATTTTGGGTAATCGGGAAGACTATCTTATAAATTATGATCCAAGGAGACAAGATTTTAATAATTATAGGCCTATTTATTTTACTTATCATAATTTGACTGTAGCTAATTTAAATTATTTAAAGACTTTAAATAAAAGGGAAATAGTGGAGGTTAATGGTTATAAAATATTACTCATTCATGGAGAAGAATATGGACATACGACTAATTGTATTACAGAGTTATTTGACGAATATTTAGCTAAATATGATTTTGATATTTGTCTTTTTGGCCATACTCATAAATATTATAAAAATTATTATAAGGGAAAATTATTTTTAAATCCCGGATCAATCGGGGAGCCTACAGATACGCCTTATTATAAATATGTTATTTTAAATATTTCGGAAGAGATTGCTACTACGTTAAAAGAATTTAGAGTAAAAGATACTTATCAGGAATTAGCAAAAGAATATCAAGAATCTTCTTATTATAAAGAAAACTTTTGCTGGAGTGATTTAATTTTAAGAGGAATTAAAGATGGAAAAGATTACACAACCCCTTTTATAAATTTATTTTATGAAAAACTAGATTCTATAGATAAATTTGATCCTTTAAAATTTAATCATTTATGGCATCAATGTTATGAAGAATTTATCCACAGTTATAATCAGCTTGATTATGAAAAATTAGATAAATTATTTAAAGATAATAAAATAAACACTATTAAGGATTTGTATAATTTTTGTCATACTAAGTTAGATTATGGCTGGCTTGATATTACAGGGAATATTCATTATGATGGGGATAATAATGAATATTATACTTTACAAAATCCTTTAGAACTTATGCAAACAAGAGTAGGTATTTGTTGGGATTATACGGAATTATATAGGCAATTTTTTAATCGGTTAACTTTAAAAAAAGAAACTTATTTATTATATTATGAAGAAACAAAAGAATTTTGGCCATCTCATTCTATTTTTGTCTATTATGAAAATAAAAAAGTTTATTGGTTTGAGCCGATGTTAAATACGGATAATTTTCATTATTCGGGAATACATGAATATGATGATATCGCAAGTTTATTAAAAGATGCCAAACAAGCTTTTCTAAAAAATGGCAAGTTAAATGGCTTTTTATTAAATAATATTGATGAAAAAAAGCTTAATTGTTACAAATATAAAGAGCCCCATTTTCATTTAAATAATGAAGGATTTTATCATCATGTTTTAGAAGGACAAAAAATAGATATTTAAATCTTTCTTTTTGATTAAATAAATGGTATAAATAAAGAAGGGGGATTTTCTATGGGAGAATATCGCAATCGAATTGTAAAAGATATTTTAATTCAGAGCTTCTATTTAAAAAGATTAGGTTTTGACTTTATGGGCTATTACTTTTCTTCTTTAGAAGATCTTACTTATCATCATCTATTAATTCCTCGTTGTAAAAGTAAAGATTTAGGTTATGGCAATGGTTATTATCTTTGGAATGGGGTTATTTTAGATGGTAATGCCGCACATGAATATCTTCATGTTATTGAACATTTTGATGAAGATCGCTTTTTAGCCATCAATAGTGAATTATTAGATGAATTTGTTAAAGGTTATATAAGTTTAGAAAACTTACGAAAAATTGATGACATTTTAACGTCATTTGAATGTGAGTATGAAGGTAAATATCACAACAAAAGACTTATTGTTCAAGATAAATATACGAAAAGGTTATTTCGTTCCAGAAATCTTGAGATGAAAAAAAGGTAGTTGTTAATTAAACTACTTTTTTTAATATCCTTTTATTCCTTCTAAAGATTCATCATTTTTTATAAAATCTTCGACTTCAACAATCGTAAAGTCTTTTTTAGTATTTCTGATGATGACTTTACTAATACCCGCATTAATAATCATTCTTTTACATAGAGCACATGGTCTAGCATTAGCGACATAAGACTTATCATCATAATTAATACCAACTAAATAAAGGGTAGAGCCTAGCATTTTGTTACGTGGAGCTGAAATAATGGCATTTTGTTCAGCATGAACACTTCGACATAATTCATAACGTTCTCCTCGGGGAATTTTTAATTTTTCTCTGGTGCAATATTTTAAATCACAGCAATTTTTTCTCCCTCTTGGCGCTCCAACATATCCGGTAGAAATAATTTCATCATCTTTAACAATGACGGCCCCAAAATTTCTTCTTAAGCAAGTACCTCTTTCACTAACTGCCTCAGCAATATCTAAATAATAATTTGTTTTATCTATTCTCATCTTAACCTCTTAATAAAATTATAAAAAAAATTAAGCTTTTTGTAAATGAAATATTTATTTTAGGTAATAATAAAATTGATGGCTATGAAAAAAGAAAGTTATTTAAAAATAATTATTGCTATTTTATTAATTACGAATATAACTTTTTTCTTTTTTTCTTTTCCTAAAGAAAAAGGAGAAAAGATTGATTATTGTTTTTATGAAAATGATGGAAATTATGTTTTAATTGAAAAGAATACTTTAGGCAATAATTTAGAAAGTTATTTATATAAAGATAATGAAGATAATTACTTAGGAAAAATATATGAATATGGCAGTAGTAAAGAAATAAATATAAATGATTTAATAAAAGAAGAGAAAAAAGGAGAATACGAAGAAAAGATTATAAATCTTTTAAATTTAAAGTATCCTAAATTTATTACAGAAGCCCTTACTGGGGAAAATGTTTTACGCAACTATCTTTTAAGAGATAATGAAATGGTTATTTATTTTAGTAATTATGAAATAGATCCCGAAGTTAATGAACTTTTATATTTAAAAGTCAATTATAATGAAATTAAAGATTATATTAATTTTACCGTTTTACTCGATAGTGATTACGAAGTAGAAAATGGTTATAATTATACCAATGCCAAAAAAAGTGTCGCTATTAGTTTTGATGATAGCCCCAATAAGGGAAAAACCAATAAAATTTTAACTTCCTTAGCGGATAATCATTTTCATGCCACTTTTTTTGTCGTTGGGGAAAGAGCTATTAATAATGAAGATTTACTTATTAGTATAAAGAATAATGGTAATGAAATAGGATCTCACACTTATCACCATCAAAATATGAAAAAGATGAGTGAAGAAGAAATAATAAATGACTATCGTAAAATGAATGCTATTTATTATAATTTGTTTTCCGAAGATTTAAGTTTAATAAGACCTCCTTATGGATTAATTAATAAAAATGATTTAAATCTTATTAATGCCTCTTTTATAATGTGGAGTTTAGATACCAATGATTGGCGTTATCGAAATAAAGACTACTTAATTAATTATGTAATTGATAATATTAAAGATGGCGATATTATTTTATTCCATGATGCCTATGATTCAACCGTTAAAGCAATTGAAGAATTATTACCAATTTTATATAGTAAAGGCTATCAAGTAATGAGTGTATCAGAATTATTTAATTTAAAAAATGAAATATTAGAAAAAAATAAAATATATTATAAAGTTAGTTAAAAAATTGCTAAATCAACGGTAGAAGTGTTATCATCTAATTCAGTGTAAAGAGCTAGAATACCCGCGATAACAAAAACAGCATTAGTGATCAATCTTTCATAAGCCACTCTTTCTTTTTGCTTATTTTTTTCTCCTTTAATTAAATTTAATTCATCCGCTGCATGAGTATAAAAATAAAAATAAATGCCTAACGCTACTGTTAACAAGATAATATTTATTTTTCGACCCGTCAGTTTATCATTTAAATTATTGGTATCTAAATATTTTTTCTCAAAACCATTTGCAATGAGAGCAAAAATGACAATAAAAAAATAGATATACCAAATGATATCTTCATTTTCTAAATCTTTTAAGCTTCTTAACTTCTCATCCATATTAAAATATATGAGAAGATTACTTCTTTTTATTTAAATAAATACTAATTTTATCTCTTCTAATTTTAATACTACTAATAAGAAATACTAAACTGGCTATTAAAAGCATGATTCCAAGGACAATTTCCCAGACATTAGAATTAGAGACAAATAGGAAAATGCTAAATAAAATACCAACTATTCCAGTGATAAAAAGACGATCTAATCTAAATTTTAAATTTCGCCCTAAGTCAGTTTGATAAAATTCTTCTTTAGCTTTCATTTTTTCATCTTTACTTAAAGTAGCATATTTACTTTTAATCATGATATCACCAAATAAATCTTATCATTTATTTGTTCTTCTTGCAATAAATACTCTTAAATATTATAATTGAGGAAAGTGAAAGAGGAAAGAAAATGATAATTAATTTAGATGAATTAAATTATGAAAATAGAATAGAAATTAAATGGGAAGTTCCTTATGAAGAGGGCATTGATAAAAGAATTCATGGTCTTCAAAATGGGCTTGTAGAAGGGGAAGTAAGAAAAAATAGTAATGGCGATATTGATGTAGACGTTCTTTTTACGGGCGATATGTTAATTGAAGATGCTATTACTTTAGATTTAGTTCCTTACAAATTTAAAATTAAAATTAATGAAACTTTAGATGAAATCATTGATAGTAGCCATAATGTTTATGAAAAAATGCAAAATACACTTGATTTAAAAGCAATTTTATGGCAAAATATTGTATTGGAAGTCCCAATTAGTTATACTGAGGTAAAAGATGCTCACCTTAAAGGCAATGGTTGGGAATTAAAAAATGAAGAAGAAGAGTCCTCTTCCATTGATCCAAGACTTGAAAAATTAAAAGATTTATTGAAAGGTGATGATTAGATATGGCCGTTCCTTTTAGAAGAACAAGTAAAACTAAAAAAAGAATGCGTAGAACCCATTTAAAAAAAGAAGTTGGCGCAGTTACAACTTGCTCAAAATGTGGAGCTGCAATTAGACCTCATAGAGCTTGTCCAAAATGTGGCAACTATAAAGGTGAAAACGTTTTAAAAGTTGAAGAAGAAAATTAAATCTAAGAGCAACCAAAAGGGTTGCTTTTTTTATGTGAAAAGTAATATAATAGATTGCTATTCAGGGGGATATTTATGTTTGATAAGATAAAAGAAAAAATTAATTCTTTAAAAGAAATTTTAGTTTTAAAACCAGAAGAAAGTTTTAAAGAAATTTTAACATCTTTAAATTATTTAGAAGAAGAGGCTAGTAATGTTTATTATGAATCTTCGCAAATTACCTCACTATATGAATATTTTGTTCATAAAGATCGACTAAATAATGTTAAAGCTGAAATAGATGAATATCAAAAATATACGAAAGATATTATGAGAGAATCTTACATTTTAGATATAAAAATTCAAAAGTATTTAATTATGTTTGCCTTATTAACTCTTTTAGCTCTTCCTCTATGCTTACTTGGATTACATCCTCTTTTAGCTTTAATATTTTTTCAAGTTAATTTTTTTCTTTCTTTTAGACTAGCTTCTTTAAGTGGGAAAATGACTGAAGTAATAAATATGGATAAAAAAAGTTTAGTTAATGCTGAGGAAATGATGGATAAAATTGAAAGAATAATGAGGAATGCTTATCGTAATTTAGAAAAAAGAAAAGATAAGTTTTCTAAAAAGAAGGAAGGCATGAAAAAAGATAATATATTAGAAGCGATGGAAGTTTTAAAAAATTATTTGGATTATGGTTCTTTAGAGTCAGTTGATGATGATGTCATTTATAGCTTAATTAAAATATTGCAAGTAATTTTAAAAAGAGATGATGATGATTTATTTCACCTTTTAAGTTTATACTATGTATCTCAAGAAGGGCCAGTTAGAAAAAAAGTAAATTAAAAAAAGGAAATAGATGCCTTAGCGACAATATATATAATTAGAGGGTAGAAATGGAATTAATTAGTGAAGATAAAATTAATGAAATCAGAAATTCAGCTGATATTGTAAGTATTATTAGTGATTATATACCACTTAAAATGCAAGGTAAAAATTATTTTGGAATTTGTCCTTTTCATGATGATCATACCCCTAGTATGTCAGTTTCTAAAGAAAGACAGTTATTCAAATGTTTTGTTTGCAATAAAGGTGGTAATGTTTTTAAGTTTGTTGAAGAATATGAAAATATTAGTTTTGGCGAAGCAGTTAAAAAAGTAGCTGATAAAGTAGGAATTCCTCTTGCCTATGAATATCAAAAAAAAGTAAATACCAAATACGCCATAGATTATGAAATAATGGATTTTGCCTCTAAAATCTTTCAAAATAATTTAAATAGCAAAGAAGGAACTAAAGCCAAAACTTATTTAGAAAGTAGAAATATTACCGATAATATTATTAAAGAATTTCAAATAGGGCTTTCATTAAGTGATAAAAAATATTTATGTAATGTTCTATTGAAAAAAAATTATGATTTAAATAAATTAGATGACTTAGGTCTTATTAATAAAAATGGACTAGATGGTTATGATCGTTTTGTTGATCGGATTATGATTCCCATTACTAATTTAGATGGGAAAGTTGTGGGCTTTACGGGACGTATTTATCATACGGAAGATAGTGCTAAATATATCAATACGAAAGAAACAGCTATTTATAAAAAAGGTAATCTTATTTTTAACTATTTTAATGCTAAAAATTATATTAAAGAAAAGAAAGAAGCTCTTTTAGTTGAAGGTAATATGGATGCGATTAGAATGTATTCCAGTGGCATTAAAAATGTTTTAGCTTTAATGGGAACTACCTTGACTAAAGAACAAATAACGATTTTAAAAAAATTACGAGTACCCATTATTTTAATGCTTGATAATGATAACGCTGGTTCGATTGCTACTTTAAATATTGGTGATGAACTTTTAAAAAATGGGGTAGCTTGTAAAGTAGTCAGATTAAAGGGCGCTAAAGATCCGGATGAATATATTGTTAAATATGGCCGCGAAGCTTTAGAAGATGTCATTAAGCATAGTTTAAACTATTTAGATTATAAAATGGATTATTTAAAAAATAATAAAAATTTAAATAATACAGAAGAATTAATTGAATATATAAAAGATGTTTTAAAAATGATTCAAAATGAAGATAACTTAACTAAAGAAATTACTTTACAAAAGTTAGCTCATGAGTATAATTTAGATTATGAAATTTTAAAAAAAGAGATTACTTTTAAAAAAGAAGAAAAAGTGACATCTCCTATAGTTAGTAATGTTAAAGATAAATATCAAATTTGTGCTAATTATATTTTATATTATTTAATGAGTGATGCTAAATATTTAAAAATTTTTAATAAAAAGGTAGGTTATTTAAAAAAGGAAGAAGAAAGAAATTTAGTAACAGAAATTGAATATTATCTTAAAAATCATGGCAAAATAAATTTAGCTGATTTTATCTCTTATGCCGAAAATGACGATAAAATTCGGGATATGGTTAATAATATAAGTGGTTATGTTGATGGTAGTGATTTAAAAGAAGAAACTTTTTTAGAATATATTAAAGCTTTAAAAGATATTTTAGAAAAAGATAATATGCAAAAAATAAAAGAAAAGATTAATAATTCAACGGATATTAATGAACAATTAGAAATAATTAATAAACAAATAAAGATGTCTAAGAAAAGAATAGAAGCAAAAAAGGAAGTGTAAATGATGGTAGAAATTAAAACGATTGAAGAAAGAAAAGCAGAATTAATTAAAAAAGGAGAAGAAGTAGGATACATTACTTTTGAAGAATTAGCGGAAGCTTTAAAGGGATTAGAAATTGATAGTGATACTTTAGATGATTTGTATAATTCATTTGTCGATGCGGGAATTTCAGTTATAACGGAAGAAGATGCTAGTGATGTAGAAGAATCAGGCGTTAATCCTAGTCTTTTAGAAAGTGAAGTAGCTATTTTAGATGATGCGGAAATTACTAAGGATGTTAATATTAATGATCCCGTTAGAATGTATTTAAAAGAAATTGGGCGAATTAGTTTACTTTCTTCGGAAGATGAAATGAATATTTCTATGCGAATTGCTGATGGGGATGAAGATGCTAAAAGGATACTTGCAGAAAGTAATTTAAGATTAGTGGTAAGTATTGCTAAAAGATATGTAGGAAGAGGGCTTTTGTTTTTAGATCTTATTCAAGAAGGTAATATAGGTTTAATGAAAGCTGTTGAAAAATTTGATTACGATAAAGGATATAAGTTTTCAACTTATGCTACTTGGTGGATAAGACAAGCCATAACGAGAGCTTTAGCTGATCAAGCCAGAACCATAAGAGTACCCGTTCACATGGTAGAAACGATTAATAAAATGGTTAGAATTCAAAGACAAATGACTCTTGAATTAAATAGAGAACCATCAGAAGAAGAAATTGCTAAAAAAATGGGAATTTCTGTCGAAAAGGTAAGAGAAGTTATTAAAATTAGTCAAGAACCAGTTTCCCTAGAAACACCAATTGGGGAAGAAGATGATTCTCACTTAGGAGATTTCTTAAAAGATGAAAGTAGTCTTTCTCCTGAAGAATATACTGAAAATGAAATATTAAAAGAAGAAATTAAAGATGTTTTACAAACATTGCAACCTAGGGAACAAGAAGTCTTAGAATTGCGATTTGGCTTATCTGATGGAACTTGTCATACTCTGGAAGATGTTGGAAAAAGATTTAATGTTACAAGAGAGAGAATTAGACAAATTGAAGCTAAAGCTTTACGCAAGTTAAGACATCCTTCAAGAGCGAAAAAGCTAAGAGATTTTTTAGATAGTTAAGATGAAATCTAAAAGAATAGAAGCTCTAGCTGAATTTGTCTTAGCTAGTGATACAGTCTTAGATGTTGGCTGTGATCATGGTTATTTAAGTATTTATCTTAAAAAAAATCATTTATGTAAAAATGTTATAGCTAGTGATATATCGAGTAATGCTTTAGAAATGGCTCGGCAAAATTTTCAAAAGTATGGGTTAGATATAGCTACTTATGTTAGTGATGGTTTCAATGATATTCCTTCCTTTTTTGATACAGCTGTCATCGCAGGAATGGGTTGTAGTACTATTTTAAATATTCTTCAAAATAAGAAATGTCCTTCTAAATTAATTATTAGTAGTCATAATGAATTAGCCAGACTTCGATATAATTTAAATAAATTGAATTTTAAAATAGAAAAAGAAAAGATAATTTATGAAAAGGGACATTACTATAGTATTATGTTATGTCATAAAGGATATCAAAAATTAAATTATCAAAAAAGGCATTGGGGATTAGATAATAATCAAGAATATTATCTTTATCTTTTTAATAAAAATAAGGAACTTATTAAAAAAGTTCCTGGTTTAAAAAAATTAAAATTAAAATATCAAAATTATTTATTAAAAGGTCTTATTGAAAAAAAGTAGGGCCTTTTTGATTGTTAAGGGAGATCGTATTAACTTTTTCTTTTAACGGTTTTAGGTTCTTTTCGGTATTAGTTATAATTTTAGCGGGAGCATTATTACTAAATTCTTTAATGATACTGATGGCATTTCGGGCATTATTAATCATAGGTTTAGCTTCTTTATAAAGGGGAATCATTTGATTGACGATGCCTAGAGTTTTAGATAAGCCCCCAATTACACCGCGAAAACTTAAGGAAGGATAAATCCTTGGTCCAAACATATTAGTCACCTAATATATTTTATGCAAATAGTGACTAGCAACGTACTAATATTTATGCTATAATTTTTAGTAGAAGAATAGCAAGGAGTACTAAGATGGCCGAAGCAAAAGAAAAAAAATATTGGTATCTATCTTTAGGAGATTTTTTTAGAAATGTTTTTCTTACTTTTTTTGCCATCATCTCTTATGCTTTAATTGGGGTAAAAGCTTGTACATTTGATTTATTTGTCTATTTATATAATACGTTATCTTGGCGTCTTGGCAAAGGATATAAAAGAACAAGAGAACCAGCAAATTATATTAAAATGGATAATGATAAAAATAAGAGAAAAGATAAAGATAAAGTCTATAATTATAGTGCTAAAACATTAGCTAAATTAGAGGCCGATTATCGAGAATTGGTTCGGGATCTTCAAACAACGGGAGCAACGAGAACTAAGGAAATGAATGCTTATTACTTTAAAGTAAGAGATAAGCAAGGAAAAATTATTACTGGTACTATGAATGCTTTATCTAAACTAGATATTAATTCTTTTTTAATTAATGAAGGATATCAAGTTTATAGTATTAAAACTAGTCCTTTAATTAATTTTTTATTTAAAGATACTACTTTATTTGGGGATAAAATGTCGACTAAAGAATTAGTTTTTTGGCTTACCCAATTATCGACTTATTTAAAAGCAGGGATTACTTTAAATGATTCCATTAAAATTTTATCTAAACAAGTATCTAAAAAGAAAAGTAAAGCCCGAGCTTTCCAAGCCATTTCTTATGAGCTTACTTTAGGTTCTTCTTTTTCTAATGCTCTAGAAAAACAAGGAGATATGTTCCCAGCTCTTTTAATTAATATGGTAAAAGCCGCAGAAGCTAGTGGTACTTTAATTGAAACATTAGAGGATATGGCTAATTATTATACAGAAGTTGATGAAACTAAAAAAGAAATGAAAAGTGCCATGATGTATCCTATTATTATTAGTATATTTGCTATCATTGTAATTGCGGTTATTTTAATTTTTATCATTCCTAAATTTGTCGAAATTTATGATAAAAATGATATTGAAATTAATGGTTTTACTTTATTTGTTATTAATGCTAGTACCTTTTTAAAAGAGAATATTGTATCAATTTTAGGAATTACGGCTTTTACAATTGTTATTATTATAATTGCTTATAAAAATATTAAAGCTTTTAGAAGAAGTGTCCAAACTTTCTTTATGCATATTCCGGTTATCAAAGATATTATTATTTATAATGAACTAGCAATATTTACTAAGACATTTGCCTCACTTTTACGAAATAATGTCTTTATTACCGAAAGCATTGATATTTTAAGTAAGATTACTAATAATGAAATATATAAAGGTATTTTATTTAAAACCATTAATAACATTGTTAAAGGAGAAAAAATATCTGAAGCCTTTCAAGATCACTGGGCTGTTCCCGAAGTTGCTTATTATATGATTGTAACTGGTGAATCAACGGGTGAACTTGATAACATGATGCAAAAAGTTAGTGATTATTATCAAGGACTTCATCGGAATGTTGTCAATAATTTAAAAGCGTTTATTGAACCAGTTTTAATTAGTTTATTAGCTTTAGTTGTTGGTGGTATTATAATTGCTGTTGTTATTCCAATGTTTAGTATGTATGGAGAATTATTGTAAGAGGGTTTTATGGGAATACTTTTGTTTATTGCAGGAACAATTTTAGGTTCATTTTATCTGGTGGTAGGAACAAGATTACCACTCAAAGAAAATATTATTACTGGAAGAAGTAGATGTGATCATTGTCTTCATCCTTTAAAATGGTATGAACTTATTCCCCTTATTTCTTTTTTATGGCAAAAAGGGAAATGTAATTATTGTCAAGAAAAAATTGCTCTTAGTCATTTTATGCTTGAACTTATTACTGGTCTTTTATTTCTATTTGGCTACATCTATTTTGGTTTAACTTTAAAATTAGGTATATTTTTAGTAATAATATCCGTAGCCATAATTATCTTTATCAGTGATTTTAAATATTTAGTTATTTTAGATAGTCCCCTTATTATTGGAAGTATTTTAATATTAATCTTAAGATATTTTGAATTAGGTTTTAAAGGAATGATTACTTCTTTTTTATATGGCTCTTTACTATTTATAGTTATGTATTTAATTAAACTTTTAGGAGATCATTTATTTAAAAGAGAATCATTAGGGGGAGGGGATATTAAATTAGCCTTTTTCATGGGCCTTACTTTAGGATATCCCCATGTTGGTTTTCGCATAGGCTTAATTGCTTTAATATTTGCCTCTTTTTTGGCTCTTCCTTATGCTTTAACCAATATTTATTTAAATAAAAAAAATGAACTCCCATATGGTCCATTTTTAATCGCCGCGATGATTATTATTTTTATCTTTTTTCCAAAGTTTCAAAATTTATTAGTTTTCTTTTCTTTATTGTAAGAAATAAACAATAACTCCAGCAATAAAACTAGCAATCATTAATAAAAGCATAATCCAAACAATAAGTCTTCTTGTTTTCTTGTTCATATACCTCACCATCCAAATCTATTTAACTATATCACATTTTAGGTATTTTTAAAAGTCTTTTCGCATATTCTTTAGGGGTGAATATTATGTATAATGGTTTTAAGAAAAATAAGAAGTATTTTTTATTTATTATGACTATTTTATTAATTGGCCTTGTGGGAGGAATAATTTTCTTTTTAGTTCAAAAGTCAGATTTAAGGGAGGACATTAAAAATCTTCTTTTAAACATGAATAATTATCATTATAATGCTATTTTAAAAGATCTAATTATTACTTCCATTCTTTTAGTTTTAAGCTTTTTTGTTATAGGTATTCCTCTTGGCCTTTTTTATCTTTTTTATGAAGGCTTATCTATTGGCTTTATGTTAATTACTTTTTTAGTTACTTATTCTTTTAAAGGTTTAATTTATATGATCATTTATCTTTTAGTAAATAAATTGATTCCCCTTATTCTCATGGCTTTCTTTATGCAAAAAATTATTAATATTGGTAGACTTATGATAGGTTTTCTAATTTATAAAAAAGATCATTTAATTAGGGATAAAATTATTATAAATTTTAAGAACGCTTTATACATCTTAGTATTTATTCTTATATTTGATATCATAATTTATTTTTTATCACCCTTTATATTTCAAAACTTAGTTTTTTTAATTAAATAATTTATTATCTTGCGGTCTTTAAAAATAGATGGTATGATATGTTTGTTATTGGAAAGATGATTTAGATGATTTTACTTAGTGATGGATTAATTAGTAAGCCAGTTATTAAGCTTACTGATAAACTTAAAGAAGAAAGCCCCAAACCAACTTTCTTATTTGGTCAAAGGGGTTCGGGAAAGACAACTGTTTTAAACTATTATAAGGGAACTAATGTTAACCATTGGGTTGATATTTCTCTAGAAGATAATGAAAAGTATCATTTATATAATGATGTTTATTTTAAAACTTATCATTTAACTTTAGTGGTTAAAAAAGTTTTACTCTTTATAGAGCAAAATTATCCTTCCGAATTTAAAAAATATTTTTTGCTCTTTAATGCTCGAGTGCTTAATTTACTTAATTTATGTCGAGTTCATTCGCAACTAGGGGCTTATTACAATATTCAAAAAGATGACTTAACCTATATTACTGATTTTACTGGTGAAAAATTAATTCAAGATTTTTTAACTATTTTAATGGCACATTTTAATGAGTTAGATCTTACTTTAATTATTGATAATTTCGATGGAGTAAGAAGTGAAAAGTATCAAAGAATTATTTATGATACTTTAAAAAATTATTTTCATCTTCTTTTAAGTGTTACGGATGAAAAAGTTTTAGACTTAGATAGCAATAATAGATTAATTTTAGTCGGTTATAATACGGATGTTAATACTTTATATGAGATTTTGAATGCTAATTTGCTCAAAGAAAGAATCCTATCTTTAAAAGAAATAGAAACCTATGGCCTTCATAAATTAATTTCTCATTGGGCGATGAAAGAGTTAATCAGTAAAACTAATGGTAATATAACCATGATGAAAATAGCCATTAATGTTTTATATAATACTTATAATCCTCGGGATATTGATGATAACGTTCTTCTAAATACTTTATCTAAAAGAGTAAGTGTGGATAGCGAAATAGTAAGACAAACATTTGGGAAAAGAACTTTATATATTAAATGAGTTCTTTTTTTGTTTGACGTTATTTTTACAACAACTATTTGGGCGAAAATTGACACTGGGGGGGGTGTTATATAATAACCATAAAAAGAAGGAAAGGTGTTG
>CANRKS010000020.1 GCA_947631285.1 uncultured Bacilli bacterium
TAATTTTCCTGTATTGACTGTACTATTTAAACCGTTTTTTATAAATAACCAATTTGTGGTATCTTCCAATCCTCCATATAAATAATCACTGACATACATTAATCCAATTGGATCACCATTTTCTAATTTTGATTTTCTCTCATTTAAATAACTTGATTTAGCTTTATGATAGTCTTTATTATATCCATAATACCAAGTTGGATGCTCAACAATTAAATTTTTCCAAGTAGTTTCTTCTGATGACTGCATATATCCATAGTTAGTATTTGCCATAAAATTGCTGTCACTTTCTACTGTGCTATTTAATTTGCTATTTAATCCTGAATTTACCCATCCGGTGTCTTCCCACGAGTTGAGATGCCACGAATACGTAAGAGCATTACCTTTAATTATTTTTGTGGCTTTAATTACTTTTATTTGATGATTAACGGTATCTATTCCTATAATTCGATACATATATAAATCTAAATTATTTAAACAATCATCTTTATTATCAATTCCAAAACAGATAAAATTATCGGTTACTTCTGTATATTTTCCAACAAATCTTCTCAAGGTATCTAAATCTTCAGCTGCTACCCCTGCAGCAGCTAATTCTTCATTTCTTGCTTGTAATTCATTTCCACTTTCTAAAGTACCACTGGCACCTTCTCTTCCTTTTTCTGAGGTTGCTATTATTAATGCTTCAGCATCGCTTGTTTTATCAAAATATAATCGACAATAGATTGTCTTAGTTGTCTTTATCGTGGCGGTCCTTGTATCTTCATTAAAGTTTAATGAACCACTTAATAGAGCATCTTTATCATCATAACATTCATATTTGGAAAAAGCATATTTTTCTTTATCGGGCCATTTATCATCACTTGATTCATTATAGCCTTCTCCATCATTTATCATAAAAGCTATTTCAGCATTCTTTATTTCTTTTTTTGAATAATTTACTCCTTCTATTTTATCAGAATATTTAATCGGTATCATTATATAGCCAATTTCTATACTCATTAAGATTATTATGATAATTATTACTTTCTTCATCTTTAAGCTACTCCCTTCTTATTAAAATAGGCATAACATGTATTCTTTCCGTTGGTACTTACTGTAAATTCTTTATTTTGAAAATCTAAAGTAGTTTCATTAGTTTTATTAAGACAAACATACCCATTATAATCATGAGTAGTTAAAGGAGGCTCGCTTCCTATTACATATTTTTTCCCATCTTTTATTGTTACTACTATTCCTTCATCACTCTCTATAATGGGAATAATAGTTACATCACCCGTTAATGGTTTATAAAGACTAGGATTAAAGGTATAATAAATCCGACATACAATTTGTTTAGGGTTCTCTTCAGTAATATTTATAGTTACCTCTCCGGTTTCACTATCTATAGAATTTTCTCCATAAGATGCTTCATTAGATGAGGGAATACAATTACTTTTTTTTATATCTATTTCATAACCCTTTTGTTCAATTGGGGTTTGATAAGATACAAAATAATTATTATCATTCACAACATCTTCAATATAAAAAAGTAAATTTATATCAGTATTCTTTTCTAAGGGAGTTGTATCTCCTTTACCACTAAAATTACCTACAACTGAGTTTATAATTTTTAATTCTTTACTTGTTCCATAAAAGGCATATGATGATTTTAATAAAGCAATAATGGTAACTATGCCAAACATCATGACCAATAAAAAATTTTTTAACTTTTTCTTATCTTCTATTTTCATAACATATTCCTCTTTATAAAACTCTAATGCCAGAACGATTGTTGCCATTATTTGAGATATTATAAATACATTTTATCTCACTGAATGTCAGAAGTCAATATCTCAAATTATGTCAATATATAATTTTAGTGTGATAGTTATGAACAACTTAAAAAAATTAAGAAAAGAAAAAGACTGTTCTCAAAAGGATATTGCTAAATTACTTAAAATAAGTCAAAATGGTTATTCTCAATATGAAAATGAGATAAGAAGTATTCCTATCTTTCTTCTTAAGAACCTTGCTATTTATTTTAATACATCTCTTGATTATCTTTTGGGATTAACAAATATTCAAACGAAGTATCTTCCTTCTAAAATTATTCCCACTAGTTATCCTGATAATAGATTAAAAGAAATTAGAGAAGACCGAGATTTAAATCAAAAGAAAGTAGCGGATTTACTAGAAATGAGTCGAAGTGGATACTCAGCTTATGAAACAGGTAGTAATGTTATTCCCAATAGTAAGCTAATCAAACTTGCTTTATTTTATAATGTATCAATTGATTATATTCTCTATTTAACTGATGAGAGAAAAGTCCATAAAAGAATATAAAAAAGATGTCATCTTTTTATACGACATCTATTTTTTGCACAATTAACTTTTGAATTATTTTAGCATACTTTATATTTTCTTCATCTTTTTTAGAATTAATAATAATTACTAGGCCACTACAATCATTTGAAGTTATAATTGGTAAAACCGTAAAATAAGCCTGTACACCAAAATTATCCTCTAGTGAATTGCTTATATATGATTCTCGATTATCAATTAAACTTTTATATTTATCATCTAAAATAGTATTACTAATCTCTTTTAAGTTACTACTCGTAGCAATTATTTTTTCCCGATCACTAATTAAAACCCCTACCTCACAAGCATCATAAATTATATTGCAAAAGCTATCCCCAATATCCTTGATATTCTCAACTTGGGAATATTTTTTAATAATAATGGCATTATCATTAGTATATATTTCTAAAGGTTCTCCATCTCTAATACCTAAATTATATCTTATTTCTTTTGGAACTACGATTCTACCTAATTCATCAATTCTTCTAGTAATTCCACTTTTTGTCATAATACTACTCACTCCTTTTTATAGTGTGAGTAAATTTAATTATATTATACCTCTTTATAATATTATTTCTTTTTAATTAAATATAAAGACCAATTAATCATAAAAATAATAAATAATAAAATAGGAAGTAAGAAAAGAAGAATTCCCCATAAATTAGTTTTAGCTAAATTAATAAGCTCTTCACTTTCATTATTAAATGGTCCTAAAGAAAGCCATAATATAACGAGACCGACAAAAGTTTCACATAAAGAATTAACTACCACCATTATCTTATTAATATCTTTTTTCATCTCTTTTTTCCTTTTAACCATATTTAACTCCTTTATAAATATCTTTAATTATCTTTAATAGCAATTAATAATTTAACTAAATAGTAGACATAATGTTTAGGAAGTTGTTTATAAAATAAAGTGATAATTATATTATTATGTAAATATTTTAAATTAAATTTGGTTGATATACTCATTGTTTCAAACAATAATTTATCACCCTTAATTGTTTCTGATAATTCTTTCGGTAATGTTATTTCAATAAAACGATCCGTCTTATTAATTTTTGTAATATTTAACATTTTGCATAAATTAGTAAACCATTCTTCATACATATAAATTTCCATTTCATTATCTATTTTACCAAAACGATCTTCTAATTCTTCTTTAACTTCTTTTAATTTTTCTAAAGAATCAATTTCATTAATTTTTCGATGAATTTCTATTTTAATATCTTCATCTTCTACATATTCATCTTTAATATGGGTAGCAACTTCAATTAAATTATTATTACTATCATCTTCCTCTTCTACATATTCTCCTTTAGCTTTTTTTAGTTCATCTTCAATTAACTTCATATAAAGAGAAATACCGACAGAATCAACAAAACCTGCTTGATCACTACCAAAAATATCCCCAGAACCACGAATAGATAAATCACGCATTGCAATTTTGTATCCACTTCCTAGTTCAGTAAACTCTTTAATAGCTTGTAATCTTTTAACTGCTACTTCATTAAGCATTTTCTTTTTATTATATAAAAGATAAGCATAAGCAACTTTATCACTTCTACCGACTCTTCCTCTTATTTGATATAATTGGGCTAAACCAAAATTATCAGCATCATAAACTATTAAAGTATTAGCATTAGGAATATCTATACCATTTTCTATAATCGTTGTACAAATTAAAATATCATAATTATATTCTACAAAATCTTCCATGATAGTTTCTAATTCTTCTTTGCTCATTTTTCCATGAGCAAAAGCAATTCGCGCTTCCGGAACTAAAGAAGATATTTTATCTACAATTTTATCAAGATCTTCTATGCGATTATATAAAATAAATACTTGACCTTTACGAGATAATTCTTTATAAATGGCATCTTTTATTATTAAATCTTGTTCTTCAATTACATAGGTTTGAACTGGATATCTATTAATTGGGGGCGTATCAATAATTGAAAGATCTCTTAAACCAGATAAAGCCATTTTTAAAGTTCTGGGAATAGGAGTTGCAGATAAAGTTAAAACATTAACATCATTCTTATATTCTTTTATTTTTTCTTTATGCTTAACGCCAAATCTTTGCTCTTCATCAACAATCAAAAGTCCCAATTTATTAGGTTTAATATCATCACTTAAAATACGATGCGTGCCAACTAAAATATCTATTCTTCCATTAGCTAAATTTTCTAAAATATATTTTCCTTCTTTTGGACTAGTAAAACGATTAAATAGTCTAATATTAACGGGAACATCTTTAAATCTTTCTTTAATAACATTATATTGTTGCTTAGCTAATATTGTTGTGGGACACAAATACATAACCTGTCTATTATTAATAACCGTTTTAAATATAGCCCTCATTGCCACTTCTGTTTTACCAAATCCAACATCCCCACATAAAAGACGATCCATAGGGATAACACTATTTAAATCATTAGAAATTTCTCTAATAGCTTTTGTCTGATCTCTAGTTTCTTGATAAGGAAAACTACTAGCAAATATAGCTTCTTCTTCATAATCTTTATAGGCCATTCCTCTTACTTGGGCTCTTTTTTGATATAAATCTAAAAGTTCTTTAGAAATATCTTTAGCTTTGGCTTTAATATAGGATTTAGTCTTAATCCAACTTGAAGAATTTAATTTATTTATTTTTGGTTTTATTCCATCTTTACTGGAATATTTATAAATAGAATTTATTTTTTCAACGGGAATATATATTTTATCATTACCATCATATAAAAGTTGAATATAATCTTTTTGTAGCCCATCTTTACTTAAAGTAACAAGGCCATTATATATTCCTATCCCATGATTTAAATGAACAATATAATCTCCCTTTTCCAAATCATTATAACTTTTAATTTTCTTTCCAATATGTAAATTATTTTTATATTTAGCATTAACAATTGGTTTAATGCCAATATCGTATTCCGAAAGGCAAACAATATTATTATAAATAAAACCTTTATTTAATTTTTTATTAATAATATTGGCTCCCGGAAGTAAGTTCTTAATAGTTTTTATTTCTTGAGCTTTTGATAAATAAAAATAAACTTGTTTCTTTTCTCTTTGCCATTTTAAAACGGTATCTTTTAAAAGATCAAAATTTTCATTAAAGTTGGGAATTTCTTTAGAAACAATATCAGTTGGATTATTAATATTATCTATAAATAATTTATAATGAGGATTTATCTCATTCCATTCAAACATATATTTTTCTTTTTCATTATTATTTTCTTGATAAGATACAATTTCTTCTTCTAATTTATGATAAGCTGATTCAATTTGGGCTTTATTTAAATAAACTACTATTCCATCATTACTATAATCATATAATGAACTTTTCTCTATAGTTTGTATTTCTTTAAATGGTTTTAAAGATATTTCTTTAACTTCCTCCAAGGTTCTTTGCGTATTTTCATCAAAATATCTAATAGATTCAATATCATTACCAAATAGTTCAATTCTAATGGGATGAATTTCATTTATTATATAAATATCTATTATATATCCTCTAATTGAATATTCTCCAGAAGTTGTAACCATAGATTCCCGATTATAACCATAGTCTTCTAAACTTTTAATAAGTTTATCTCGATCTATCGTAGAATCTTTTTTGATATTAATGATATTACTAGCATTTTTACTAGGTAAAAATTTTAAATATCCCATTAAATTAGTAATAACAATACTTTTATTATTTTTTATTTTTTCTAAAACATTTAATCTTCCTAAAGTAAATTCTGGTGATACTGCTACTAATTTAGAAGTAATAAAATCATCCATAGGAAAAAGTTCAACATCATCAGTATGATTTTTTAAAGCATTATAAATATTGTTGCTTTCATACAAATTACTTGTCACTAAAATAACTGTTTTATCCATTTCTTTTTTTAATTCTAACAAGTAAAAAGCGATTAACTCATTTGTTAACCCATATGTCGTTTTTCCTTTTTGAAAATTAAAGAAACTTCTAAAATCCATAATTACTCCTAATTATTATTTACTTTAAGAACATTCTCTATACCTCCACTTATAAAAGCTTCGATTAATTCATTGTATTTAGTAAAATTGGTTTTTATATTATTTAATTCATCTTCCGAAAACTTACTTAAAACATATTTATCTGTAGGTATCATACTATTCTTACCAATTCCTATTTTAAGTCTTAAAAACTCATCACTTCCAAGTTCATTAATAATTGACTTTATACCATTATGGCCTCCAGATGAACTGTTCTTTTTAATCTTATAAGTCCCAACATTTAAATCTAAATCATCTTGAATAATTAAAATATCACTTAAAGCAATTTTATAAAAATTAACAACTTTACTTACTGCCATTCCTGATAAATTCATATAAGTAAGAGGTTTTAAAAAGATTACATCTTCACCAGCAATATTAGTATTAAAAAAATAACTTTCCATTTTATTTTTCCAATCAACTTTTCCTAAATAATTATCTAATACCATAAATCCCATATTATGGCGAGTATTTTTATATTCTCTTCCCGGATTACCTAATCCTACAACTAGCTTCATTATTCCTCCTCAAACATATTTTGATAACTTGTATATTCTTCTATATTTTTAATATCATTTATTTTAATGCCTAAATTAGAATCTTTAACACATCTTACTAAAACAATTGAAGGCTTATTATTGGTTTTTGTTTTAATAAGTTCAATATTTTTAACATTTAATTTATATTTTTCTCCTAGTAATATGATTTCATCTAATCTACTAACTCGATGAACTAAATATAACTCTCCTTTAGAATTTAAATGACTTTTAGCAATGTTAAAAATATCCTCTAAGGTTATTCTAATTTCGTGTCTGGCAATAGCTAAAGGAGAAAAATCATTTATAAATCCCACATTTTTTACTTTAAAAAAAGGGGGATTGCAAGTAATTATATCATATTTTTGCCCTTTTTTAAATTCATTAATACTTTTAACATCTTTATTATAAATGGTTATTTGTTTATCTAGTTTGTTATATTTAAGACTGGCAATGGCTAATTCGTAAATATCTTTTTGAATTTCAAAACCATCAATATGAGCATCTGTTTTAGTAGAAAGAATCATAGGAATAACCGCATTACCACTGCATAAATCTAAAATACTTTTCGTATTCTTATTAATTTTAATATATTCAGCTAAAAGAATAGAATCAATAGAAAATTTAAAATGTTTTTCCGATTGATATATTTTTAAATTTTCATAATCAAATAAATCATTTAATACTTTTTTAATCATTAGATTTAATTTCTACTTCTTCCTTATTACTTCCTACTAAAACCTTGCATTTTCGATTTAAAATATCAATACTAACAACTTCCCCTTCACCATTTTTAGTTTGTATAACATCACCAATATTAGGCATACCTTTACTACATTCTAAATAATTTTCATCTTCATATTGTAAGCAACACAAAAGTCTACCACATAAACCATTTATTTTTGAAGGATTTAAAGCCAAATTTTGATTTTTAGCCATATTCATTGAAATAGCATCAATATGATTTAAAAATCTAGCACAACAAATTTGACCTCCACATATCCCAACGCCCCCAATTTCTTTAGCTTTATCTCTAGCGCCAACTTGACGTAGTTCAATTCTCGTATGATATAATCCCGCCAATTTCTTAGCTAATTCCCGAAAATCTACTCTTTCATCAGAAGTAAAATTAAATAGTAATTGTGATCTATCAAATGTGAATTCTGCACTAATAACATGCATATTTAAATTTAAATTATTTACTAATTTTTTGCATTTTTCTAAAGCTTCTTGCGCACTACTTAAAAGCTTATAATATTCATTAGTATCATCATCAGATGCTTTCCTAATAATATTTTTATAATTTTCAGATGATTCTTCGGAAGAAATTAAACCACATACTTTTCCATATTGTAAGCCTTTTTCCGTTTCTACGATTACATAATCATCTATTTCATATTCATCTGAACCATTAAAATAATAACTTTTTCCTTGATCTTTAAATTTAACACTATAAACTTTCATTGTTAATATCCTCCATCTTTATCACAAACTTATCTAGCAATAAATCTTCATTAACATTATAATTTATTTCTTTTAAGATGTTAATTAATAAATTTACTTTTTTCTTTAGATTGTTAAGGCTAAGATTATTTAAAAATAAAAACTCAGTTGAACTATTTCTTTTTAAGAGCTTATCATTTAATTTTTCTTGATATATTTTTAAAATAATTTGTAAGATACTCTTTTTTTCTTCTTTTGAATAGTCTCCTAAACATTCTTTATTATACAAAATAGAATCTTTATTTTCTACTTCAATTTTTTCCAAATATTTTTTAATAACATCTAAATAATTATCATAACTATCTTTAGCAATTTCTAATTCTTCACAAATATCGTTGTCAAAATTAACTTCGATATGTTGGCATCTACTTTGAATTGTTAGTAAAACATTATCAATATGATTAGTTATAAAAAAACCAATTACTGAACCATCTGGTTCTTCCAAAAATTTTAACATTGTATTCGCAGATTCTTTATTCATCTTTTCAGCATTTTTAATAATGTATATATTTTCCTTCGTATATTGGCTATCTTTAGAAAAGAAATGCTTTAAATCTAATATTTGCTCTTTCTTAATAAAATTACCATCAGGCTCAATAACCTTAAGACTTGGTAAATTATGAATATCAATTAAATGGCATAAAGAACATTTATTACAGTTATCTTGATATTCTGAAACGCAAAAAATGTTCTTTATTACTTTTAAAAGAACCTCGTAGCATTTTTGAATATTATTAGTTGAAATTAAATAAGCATGCGCTAATTTTTTTTCATGATAATATCCAATTAATTGTTCAAGAGCACTGCTTTCTATAATTACCTCCTAAATTATTAAATAGAAGACAGCAAAAAGCGATAATAAACCAGGTACTCCAAGAAGAGATGTTATAGAAATAGTAAAAATATTAATTGGTAAATATATTCCCACATTTTTTAACATTACATCTAAGCCATAAATTATTCCAAAAGCAAATATTACTTTTCTTATGATCATACCTAGTTTATTTTTCAAAATATATCACCCAGTAAATTATATTTCCCGGGAAATATTTTATTCAGAAATTCTTTTACGATCTTCTAATGCTTTATCTAATGTAATAATATCTAAATAATCTATTTCCGCCCCAATAGGAATTCCATATGAGAGTCTTGAAATAGTTACATCTTTTTTTTCAAATATTTTTTTGATATATAACGTTGTTGTTTCTCCTTCAATCGTCGACTTTAAAGCCAAAATTAATTCTGGATTTTTTAAAGCTTCCACTCTTTTTACTAAAGATGAAATATTAATATCTTCCGGACCGATACTATCCATCGGAGAAATTAATCCATTTAAAACATGATAAACTCCATGATAATTGCCTACTTTTTCAAAAGAAAAAACACTTTTATAATCTTCAATAACACAAATCAAATTTTTATCTCTATTATCATCAGAACAAATATGACAAATGTCATTTTCTGTTAGTTGACCACAAATTTGGCATGGCTTTAATTTTTCTTTGGAATCCACTAGAACTTTAGAAAATTCTTTTATGTCTTCCGCTTTTAATTCAATTGTAGCTAAAGCCATTCTTTCGGCGGACTTATCACCAACTCCAGGAAGTTTTTTATAAAAATTAATCAATTTTTGTAATAAATCTGGATATATCATAATTACATTAACCCATCTAAGGCACCAGCATATTGTCCTAATTTTTCTGTCATGGCATTATTAATTTTAATATACGCATCTTTAGTAGCTATTAAAAACATATCTTCTAATATTTCTACATCTTCGGCATTAATTGTACCAGTCTTTAAAATCTTAACGCTTTTTAATTCTTTAGAGCCACTATAAGTAACTTCAACCCATTCTGATTTACCAATAAATTCCATTTTTTCTAATTCTTCTTTTTTAGATGTTATCTCTCTTTGAATTTTTTGAGCTTGGGCCATTAAATTTTGCATATTCATTCAAATCACCTCCTTAAATAATTTCTACTTTATTTTTATTGAAAACATCATTGATACTTTCTTGTTCACTCTTTATTATATCGTTTTCTTCTATATATTCATAACTTTTTTTTATTTTTAAATTTTCAATATACATTTTCTTTTCTTGCTCCCATTTTTCTGAAGAAATAAAAATCATCTTATAATTTGTACCTCGATCTTGATTAAAACTATTTTCAATTTCTTTTAACATTTTATTAGCAATTTCAATATTATGAACATTATTACATACCAAAATTAAATTTTTAGATGAAGAAGCAACAACATTACTATCCATTAATATTGACTTTATTTTTCCTTCTGATGATGTTGATAAATATTCTTCCACAGCCATTTTAGCTTCTTCTAAATATTTTTTTTGGGCATCAACAAAACAATTATTAATTCTTATTTTAACTAATTTATCATCAAAAGAATTATTATCTTCTTTTATTGGCTCTTTATTTGACTCTTCAATCTTTTCTTCTTTAGTTTCTTCTCTTCCTTGTTTATTATCTATCTTTAAAGAAGATTCCTCAAAAAACTCTAATAAAATCATTTCTAAAATGGTAAATGAATCTACATTGATATTAATTTTATTCAAACTATCAGCAAGCATTAAAATTAAATTTTTATAGTCTTCAAAATTTAACCTTTTTATAAGACCATTTTTTTTAATTTTTTTAGCCCTTTCACTAGCATTATCAATCATTTTTTTAATTAATGTCTTATAATCTACTGCCCGCAGACGATATTCATTTATTAGATTTAAACAACCATCAATATCATTATTTTCAATTGAATTTAATAATTCTTCAATATTTTTTTGCGAGATAGTCTTTATTTGTTTTTCAATTAATTCTAATGTTATCTTTTGATCAACCTTAGATAATTGATCTAATAAACTAAGGGCATCACGCATCCCACCCTCAGACAAATAAGCAATTTCTTCTAAAGCATCATCATCTATCTCTATTTTTTCTAATTCACTTATTTCTTTTAATCTTTTTATAATATCTTCGTTTTTTATTTTTTGAAAGTCATATCTTTGACATCTAGATAATATAGTAATTGGAACATTTTCAATATTAGTAGTTGCTAAAATAAATATTGAATGAGCTGGTGGCTCTTCCAAGGTTAATAACAATGCATTAAAAGCACTTGTTGATAACATATGAACTTCATCTATTATATAAACTTTATATTTTCCATTTGTTGGGGCCAATTTTATATTTTCTATTAAAGCCCTAATTTCATCAACACCGTTATTTGAGGCAGCATCAATTTCAATAATATCAGGATTTTCTTGAAAATTACGACAAAATTCACATTCGCCACAAGGAGATCCATCTTTAGGATTTAAACAATTTATGGCTTTAGAAAAGACTTTGGCCGTGGTTGTTTTACCGGTTCCTCTAGGTCCTGAAAAAATATAGGCATGCGAAATATGATTATTTATAATAGAGTTTTTTAAAGTTTTTATTATATATTCTTGCCCAACTATATTTTCGAAGCAATCAGGCCGATATTTACGATATAATACTTTGTATTTCATGATGCTATTCCTTTCAAAAATATTATAACATAAACAGGGATAATTAGCTAATTAATCACGCAATTTTTTAAAAAAATTATTCACTAATTTTTCATACGGTTGCAAGAACTCATTACAATCATTTGTTTGTATATATTTTTGCTTATCTAAAAACTCATTTTTTTGTTTTAGTAGATAAACTACTTTGTCTATTCTTGCTTCTTTTATTAAGTGTTGACACATTAAACATGGTTCAAGAGTAACATACATAATACATCCATCAAGTCGCCAATCCTTTATTTTTTTTTCAGCTTTTAAAATAGCATTAATTTCAGCATGGCCTAATAAATTATATTTTTTTTGACGATTATTGTGAGCTTTAGAAATTATTTTTTGATTTTTTACTATTATCGCACCAACTGGAATTTCATTTTTTTTATATGATTTAATTGCCTCGTTATATGCAATTTGCATATATTCATTTATCTTATCATTCATTTCACTATCTCCAATAAAAAAGCACACACAAACAGGGATCGATGTGGCTGCTGTCTTCCAACTCTGACCAGTTTACGATATATTTGTTGTGCAAATTAATATTATCATAATTTATCTTTTATTGCAAAAATATTTCCCGGGAAATATTTTCTAATGTTTCACGTGAAACATTAGAATTTAATTTTTTTCACTAAAGTTAATTAGATACGATCTACCACTAAATTATTTTTTCTAGCATCAGATGTTTGTAATAATATGTAATTTGTAGACCTTTAGCAGCTTGTTTATTGATAATATCTTCTAATATATTAAATTTTTAAAACATATTTTTATTCACTTTTCTTTTAAAGCTGCTTGTAAACAACATTATATTTAATTTTGTATTTCTATTCAATGTTTCACATGAAACATTGAAAATCGTTTTATTTACAATTATTCGTTATTTTTGGTTTTAAATAAAGAATATTTATTTCTATATAAATTTGATATTGAAAGCAGAAGATATTATAATAATCAATATGAGATTGGTCTCACTCCGCTAGGAGAGGGTGTCAATCTCTTTTTTAATGTTTCACGTGAAACATTAAATCTTAAATTTCAAATTATTTCCCGGGAAATAATTTGAAAAGACGCTAGTAATTAATTAGCATCTTTAAAATTTAAATTTTCTTCGATATTTTGAATAGATTCAATAAAGTCATTATTTTCATTAGTTGTTTCTTCATTTTCATTATTTTCTTCTTCATTCTTATCAACAACACTAATAGTTGCTACTAATTGATTATCTCTTAATGAAATTAATCTTAATCCTTGAGTAACACGACCTAATATAGAAATTTGATCAATTGGAAGTTTAATAGTTATACCAGCATTTGTCATAATTACAACAGCTTTATCATCTTCTACAACTTTAGCTGCAACTA
>CANRKS010000021.1 GCA_947631285.1 uncultured Bacilli bacterium
AACAATAATAGATGGTTATGAATGAAGAAAATAGAAAGAAAATATTAATTGGAAGTATAATAGGTGTTGTAACTTTAGTAATTGTGGTAGTGGGTGCAACATATGCCTTCTTTTCCTTAAATGTAAGTGGAGACGTCACCAACACTAATGTTGATATAGAAACAGGTAATGCTGATGTTGTAACAATAGAACAAGGTGCAGAGAATATGCATATTAATTTAGCAGTATCCGATATGGCAGAAGATAATCCTAATAAAGCTTATTATGCTACAACTGTAGATAGTGAAAACTATAAATTAAATGAAGGAGATGGAACCTTAACATTTGCCACAGTAACTGGAACGAATAAAGAATCAAGTGATTGTACCGCTAAAGTAACAATCACAATGGATACAAGTAATGATTCCATGGGTAAAGTATTACAAAAAGGAGATGCTATATTATATATTACTTCTGGCAAAACAGAAGAAACAGTAGACTTATATGATTTACTAAGTGAAGAAATACCAGCATCTGTAACAAAAGAAATAGAAGTAGAGTTAAGTGTCAGTGAAGATGCTGAAGCATCAATAGCAGGATACTTAAAGGTAAATAATACAGAATCAGATCAATCATACCTAGCTGGTAAAACCTTAAATATCACAATAACAGTAGATAATTTATTATGTGGAGTAAATAATGATGATAAAGTAATAGAGTTATTACAAGAAAAAGGTAAGGCCACCTTTAAAGAAGAATCAGGAATGTATAGATTTGTCGGAACCAAAGACGAAGTGTTAAACAATTATATTTGTTTTGGCACAGATGATACAAATACCTGTCTAGAAACACCAGAAAATTATATGTACCGAATAATTGGGGTAACTTCATCAGATGATGAGGACCTAGGATTAAAAGCTAATCAATTGAAACTAATCAAAGCAACTCGACAAGATAGTCGACAATGGAATATTAACTATTACGCCAGTATTACATGGGATGCATCACCAATGCAAACATATTTAAATACTACATTTTTAGAAGCAGTAAAGTGGGAAAGTCCAGATAAATGGAAAGGACTCATTTCCAGTCAAAAATGGTACAGCGGAGAATACATAACTATTACACCAGGTTTCCCTGAACCACGGAGTGGTATGACAAAAACATATAAAATAGGGTTAATGTATGCGACTGATTATGTAAATGCCTATCAAGACAAATCAACTGACAATTGGTTGCTTTTACAAAATGGATGGATTGGTAACAGTGGCCAATATTCGGAGTGGACGATGAGTAGGTATGGCAGGAACGGTAGTTGTTATGCCACATGGTTTGTACAGACTGGCGAGAAAGGCTTGGGCCGGGGATGCTATACCAGTTCTAATGCAGTCCGCCCTGTCTTCTATGTATCGCCTAATGTAACATTAACTGGTGAAGGAAATACTGATGACCCATTTATTATTCATTCATTATAATGCTAACTATTTGTCAAAATACCAAAATTTTAAGAATGAAATTATTATTTATCAGTTTTGGAAAATTGAAATCTCTCAAAACCTTTATTTATAAAAGTTTGAGAGATTTTTAAATTAACCTTTTAGGGTGTGGCTTGCAAATGGCAAGTCATCGAAAATCCGCTCGTTAGGCGTGAATTTTAATAAAGAAAAATGTGAAATTTTCATGAAATTAGCACTCGGGTGTTGCAATTGCTAAAAATAGTGCTATAATTATAAATGTAAAGGACATAAATTAAGTTCTTTATGGGTATTATAATTATATGATTTAGAAAGAGGAGATGATATTATATGATGATGATACCAAGAAGAAATAGTTATGATTTATGGGAGGAATTATTTAAAGATCCATTTTTTGGAAATAGTGATAGTAAAGTAATGCGTACCGATATTAAAGAAAACAAGCATGATTATAGCATTATAATGGATTTACCTGGATATGAAAAAGAAGATATTAAAGTTGATATTGAAGACGGTTATTTAAATGTTTCAGCTACCATGAATAAAGATAATGAAGAATCTGAAAAAGGTAAATTTGTAAGAAGAGAAAGATATTTTGGCGAATGTTCAAGAAGCTTTTACATCGGAGAAGATGTAAAAGAAGAAGATATTAAAGCATCATTTAAAAATGGTACTTTAACTCTTACTGTTCCTAAAGTTGAAGAAACTAAAGAAATACCTTCTAAAAAATATATTGATATTGATTAATTAAAAGCACCATCTGGTGCTTTTAAAATGTTTTAAAACATAAAATTAATGAGGGGTAGTTTTATGTTTTTAAATTTAATTAATATTGTTAAAGGAATGTTATTTTTTACTGGTAGTTATGGTAATAATGTTTTTCCACCTCCTTTATCTTGTGAAGAAGAAGAAAAATATGTTGATCTTATGTTAAAGGGAGATGCTAATGCCAGAAATATTTTAATTGAACATAACTTAAGATTAGTGGCTCATATAGTTAAAAAATTTGATAGTAAAAGTGCCGATACAGATGATTTAATTAGTATTGGGACGATTGGTTTAATTAAAGGAATTGATACTTATAAGAAAACACCTAAAGTAAAAATTACAACTTATGCTGCTAGATGTATTCAAAATGAAATATTAATGTATTATCGTAGTAATAAGAAAAATCAATTTACTGTTTCTTTAAATGATTCCATTGGTTATGATAAAGAAGGAAATGAAATTAATTTAGTTGATCTTTTAGAAGATAAGAAAGAAGATATATTAGATACTATTCAAATTAAAGATAATATTGCTCTTTTAAATAAATATATGGATAAGTTAAGTAAAAGAGAAAAAGAAATTATTATTAAAAGATATGGACTTAATAATGAGAAAGATTTAACGCAAAAAGAAATTGCTAAAATGTTGGGTATTTCACGCAGTTATGTTTCTCGAATTGAAAAGAGAGCTTTAACGAAAATTTTAAGAGAATTTATTAAAAACAAGAATAATTTCTAAAAGATTAGGGTGCAAAACCCCCTTTTTTTCGTTATAATAGTAAATAGGTGGTAATGATGAAAAAGGTAGTTTTAGTTGATGGTAATAATTTATTATTTCGTTCTTATTATGCAACAGCTTATACAGGTTCTATATTAAGAAATAGTAAAGGCTTTCCAACCAATGCCTTATATGGGTTTGTAGGCATGATTAATAAAATAATAACGGAAGAAGAACCAGAATATATGGTAGTAGCTTTTGATATTGGTAAAAACTTTCGTAAAGAAAAATATGACTTTTATAAAGAAGGAAGAAGTGCTACTCCGGAAGAATTAAAAATGCAAATGCCGGCAGCGAGAGAAATCCTAAAAGCTATGGGTATTAGTTATCGTGAACTTGCTCCTTATGAAGCTGATGATATAATTGGGACGATTGCAAATGCCGCTGAACAAGATCCTGAATATTATTGTCTTATTGTTTCCAGTGATAAAGATTTATTACAATTAATAAGTGAAGAAACCGATATTAAACTTTTAAAACAAACAGGTTTTATTCGTTACAACGAATCTTCTTTTAAAAAAGATTATGGTATTGATCCTCTTAAAATTATTGATTTAAAGTCCTTAATGGGTGATTCATCAGATAATATTCCTGGTGTTAAGGGAATTGGAGAAAAGACAGCTTTAAAATTATTACAAGAATATGGTTCTTTAGATGGCATATATGAAAATATTGACAAAATAAAAGGTAAAACGCAAGAAAAATTAATTCAAGATAAAGAAAATGCTTATATGAGTTATGAACTAGCTACTATTTATAGAAAAGTACCAATGGAAATTAATTTTGAAGATTTTAAATATACAGGTCCTAATATTATAGAATTAAAAAAAGTTTATGAAGAATTAGAATTTTATTCAATGTTAAAAAATATGGCGATTAAAACTTTAGAACCCAAAGAAAATGTCTATAAAGTTATTGAAGATATTAATGATTTAAAATTAGATTCTGTAGTGGCTTTTTACTTAGAAGTTAGTGATATTAATTATCATAAAGGAAAGATTGTTGCTTTAAGTATAACCGATAAGTTTAATACTTATTATATTCCTCCCCATTTAGCTATTTCTGCTTTAGAAAAACTAGAAGATAAAAAAGTCCTTACTTATGATCTTAAAAAAGCTTTAGTAGTTACTAACTTAGATATTCCTTGTACTTTAGATTTAATGGTTGCCTCTTATTTAATCGACTATCCGGCCAGTTTAGATATTACTAAATTAATGAAATATTTAAATGAAGATATAATATCTTATGAAACTTTAAGTAAAACTAATTTTGCCAATATTAAAGATATTGTTACACTAAAAAGTAAGTTTATTTTTGAAAATGCTTCTAAAATAGAAGAAATGGTTAAAGAAGATGAGCAAGAAGATATTCTTAATAATATTGAAATGCCTTTAATTAAAGTATTAGCTATGATGGAAAAAAATGGCTTTAAATTTGAAGAAAGAGCTTTAGAAGAAATGCGCAAAGAAGTTACTCATAATATTGAAAGAGTAAGTAATGATATATATGATTTAAGTGGAGTCAAGTTTAATATTTCTAGTCCTAAACAACTAGGAGAAGTTTTATTTGAAAAGTTACAAATTGGCAAAAGTAAAAAAATGAATCGTGGTTATAAAACTGATATTAAAACTTTACAAAAATTTGTTGATGTTCATCCTATTGTTAATAAAGTTTTTGAATACCGAAACTTAACTAAATTATTGAGTACTTATATTGAAGCTTTACCAGAATATGTGCTACCTGATGGCAAAATTCATACTATCTTTAATCAAACCTTAACTAGAACTGGTCGTCTTTCTTCCATGGAACCTAACTTGCAAAATATTCCTGCGCGAGAAGAATATGGTAAAAAGGTAAGAATAGCTTTTGTTCCTACTAATGATTTAATATTAAGTGCTGATTATTCGCAAATTGAACTACGTATTTTAGCGCATATTTCTGAATGTCAAGAATTAATTGATGCTTTTAATAATGATGAAGATATTCATACTAAGGTGGCTGCAGATATTCATGGTATTTCTGAACAGGAAGTAACTAAACAAATGCGGAGTATGGCGAAAGCTGTTATATTTGGTATTGTATATGGAATTAGTGGATTTGGTTTAGGAGAGAATTTAAATATATCAAGATCGGAGGCTAATAAATTTATTGAAAAATATTATGAGCTTTATCCGGGTGTTAAAAACTATATGACTAATATTGTTTCTTATGCTCATGAACATGGTTATGTTAAAACGATGTTTGGACGGATGCGAAAAATAAATGAACTTAAAGATACTAATTTTAGAACGAGAGCCATGGGAGAGAGAATGGCCCTTAATACACCAATTCAAGGTACTAGTGCAGATATTATGAAAATGGCTATGATTAAAGTAGCCCAAAAAATTGCGGAAAATAATTTAGAAAGTAAATTAATTTTACAAGTTCATGATGAAATAATTATTGATGCTAAAAAAGAAGAAGTTCCGAAGTTAAAAGAAATATTATATGATGCGATGGAAAATGTTGTTAAACTTAGTGTTCCTTTAAAAATTGATATTAATACCGGTGTTAATTGGTATGATGCAAAATAGGTAAAAGCTTTTACCTAATCCTTAATCGTGATAAAATAAATAATGAAGGTGAGTGAAAGTGCCAGAATTAGCGGAAGTAGAAACTGTTAGAAATACTTTAAAGAAAAGAATTTTACATAAAAAAATAGTAGATGTTAAGATCATTTATGGAAATATTATTCAAAATGATTTAGAGGAATTTAAAAAAGCTTTAATTAATAATGAATTTAAGGATATTAAAAGAGTAGGTAAATGGCTTTTATTTGAATTAAATGATTATTATTTATTAAGTCATTTAAGAATGGAAGGTAAATATTTTATTAAAAATAGAGAAGAAGAAGTTCTTAAACATGAACATGTTATTATTACATTTGCGGATCATACGGATTTAAGATATCATGATACTCGTAAATTTGGTCGCATGAAAATAGTTAAAAAAGAAGATTTAAAAAATACTAAAGAAATAAGTAAACAAGGAAAAGAACCACTAGATCCAAGCTTAACTAGTTCTTATTTACAAACAAAATTTAAAAATAAAAAAGGCCCTATTAAAACGATTTTACTTGATCAAGAGATAATTAGTGGCCTTGGCAATATTTATGCTAATGAAGTTTTATTTGCCTCTAAAATAAACCCTTTAAAATGCGCTAATACTTTAACGAAAGAAGAATGTGAAAGAATTATTATGACGGCGAATAAAATAATAAAAAAGGCTATTGAAATGGGAGGAACAACTATTAGAAGTTATACTTCTAGTCTAGGCGTAACTGGTCATTATCAAGATTATTTATGTGTTCATAAAAAAGAAGGAGATCCTTGTCCTATCTGTGGATGTTTAATAGAGAAAATAAAAATTGGTGGACGTAGTACTTACTTTTGTCCCAACTGCCAAAAATAGAGGAGAATTATGGATAAAATCATTAAAAATGTATTACAGAAAATAACGGATGCTCAATTTGAAGCTTATGTCGTTGGTGGCTATGTTCGTGATTATCTTTTGGGTATTAAATCAACTGATGTTGATATATGTACTAATGCTTTACCTAAAGATTTACATAAATTATTTCCTTTAAATAATAATTCTAATGATTATGGAGGATTTAATTTAAAAGTTAAAAATTATAATATTGATATTACAACTTATCGAAAAGAAATAAAATATGAAGGAAGAAAGCCAACCGAAATTATTTATTTAAATGATTTAAAAGAAGATTTATTAAGAAGAGATTTTACTATTAATGCAGTTTGTATGGATTTAAATGAAAATATAATAGATCATTTAAATGGTGTATTAGATATTACTAAACATTCTATTAAAATGATTGGTAATACTCATACTAAAATTGTGGAAGATCCCTTAAGAATACTTCGAGCTATTCGTTTTGCTAGTACCTTAAATTTTGATTTAGATCAAGAATTAATTAAAGAAATAAAAGAAAATACAGAATTAGTAAAAACTTTATCTAAAGAAAGAATAAAAGAAGAAATTAGTAAAATTTTATTAAATAAAAATTTTATGAAAGGTTTAAATCTTTTAAAAGATTTAAAAATATTAGATATTTTAAATATTAGTTTTAAAGAAATTAATTTTGTTAATGATATTTGTGGAATGTGGGCTCAATTAGAATATTCTCATCTTTTTCCATTTACAAAGCAAGAGATAAGAAATATAATATGCATTAGACAAATTATTAATAATGGCATAATAGATAACCATACTTTATATGATTATGGATTATATAATTCTCTAGTCGCAGCGGATATTTTAAATATCAATAAGAGTATTGTTAATGATATGTATAAGAAGCTAACGATTAAAAGCGAAAAAGATCTAGCGATTAGTTCTAAAGAAATTATGGATATACTAAATATTTCTCCTTCTAAAAAAGTAAAAGAAGTAAAAGATGAATTGATTAATTTAATTTTAGAAGGAAAGTTAAAAAATAGAAAAAAAGATTTAGAAGAATATATAAAAAGAATGGAGGCATAATTTATGAGCAATAACAAAAAATTTGTCGTTGAAGCTAATTTTATTGAAGAAGCTATGCGTTTAAATTTATCTTTAAGTGAATTTTTGTTATTGCTTTATTTTGAAAATGCTGATGATATGACATTTGATTTAGAAAAAATATCTTCTAAATTAAAAGTAGATGTTAATCTCATCTTGGAAGCTTTTAATAATTTAATTAGTAAAAATATTATTAATTTAGAAACTGATAAAGACTTAACTGGTAAAAGATATGATAAAGTATCAATTGCTAAATTTTATCAAAAATTAGAAGAAGAAAATAAAAAACAAGAGAAGGCTAAAATAAAGGATGATATTTTTACTAAATTTGAAAGTGAATTTCAAAGACCTTTAACAGGAACAGAATTTGAAATAATCAAAGCTTGGTTAGAAAAGATGTATAGTGAAGAGTTAATTTTAAAAGCTTTAGAAGAAGCTGTTTATAATGGAGCAACTTCAATTAGATATATAGATACTATTTTATATGAATGGAATAAAAAAGGATTTAAAACAAAAGAAGATGTGGATAATTATTTAAAAAATCGTTATGAAAATAAAAAATTAGAAGAAAGTTTTATATTAGATTATAATTGGTTAGATGAAGATGAAAATAAGTAAAGAAGAAGTAATAGAAAATTTAGATAAACTAATTCCTAATCCTAAATGTGAACTTAATTATCAAAAAGATTATGAACTTTTACTTGCTACTATTTTATCGGCCCAAACGACTGATAAAAGAGTGAATATGGTGACGGAAGAATTATTTAAATATGATTTAAAAGAACTTGCTTCTTTAGATGTAAAAGTAATTGAAGAAATAATTAAACCTATTGGCACATATACTAGAAAATCTTTTTATGTTAAAGAAGTAGCTCGAAGATTAATAAGTGATCAAAATGGCATAGTCCCCAATGATCGAAAATATTTAGAAAGCTTGCCTGGAGTAGGGCGGAAAGTTTGTAATGTAGTCCTTTCTAATCTTTTTAACATGCCTGCTATTGCTGTTGATACTCATGTCTTAAGAGTTTCTAAAAGACTTGGTTTAGCTAAAGAGGAAGATAGCGTATGGGAAGTTGAGAAGAGACTTATGAAACTTTTTCCTAAAGATAAATGGAGTAGACTTCATCATCAATTAGTTTTATTTGGACGTTACACTTGCAAAAGTAAAAATCCCGAATGTCTAAGTTGTCCTTTTAAGGCGAAGTGTAAATCAAAAAGAATTTAAGGTTGTCGAAATCTAATAAACTATATTAAAATTATGGTGTGATGAATATGATAGATAACAAATTTGGTGAGTTAATAAGTAAACTCAGAAAAGAAATGAACTTAACTCAAAAGGAATTATCAGATAAGTTAGGAATTAGTGATAAAGCAATATCTAGATGGGAAACTGGTAAGAATTTTCCAACAATTGAAATGTTATATCAAATTAGTAAATTTTTTAAAATTCCTTTTAATGATTTACTAACAGCTAGAATGTGTAGTGGCACGAATGAAGAAGATGATGTTTTCCCTGAGATTGTTAAAGAATTTAACTCTATTAATAAAAGAAAGATTAGAATTCTAAGAATAAGTTTAATTGTTTTACTCATAACAGTATTAGTTGTAATCATTGTTCATCTTTTTTCTCTAAATTATAATCGTTTTAGAGTCTATGATGTAGCAGTACAAAGTGATGATTTGCTTTTTGTTAAAGGTACTTATGTTGAAACAAGGATTAAGGATGTTCTTACTTTAGCCAATCTGAATAATTTAAATATTTCGGAAACTGATTCAGTTTCTGTTGATATATATTTCTTAGATAATGATAAAGAAAATATTATTCAATCATATACTAGACTTGATAATATAAATTTTTCAAATACGCAGAGTTATATAAAAATGGATGATTTAAGTAAATATATTGATAATTTATATTTAAGAGTTAAAATTATTGATAAAAATAATAATATTAAAGAGTATTCTGGTAAATTGCAATTCGTGGAAAATTTTTCAAATAATAAAATTTATATAAATGATAAGGTAGATTATGAAAATAAAGACAAAGTTGATTTAACGCCTGAAGACATTAGGAAGATTTTACTTAATAATGGTTTTGAAGAAATATTGGAATCTTATTTTGTAAAATCTAAGAATAACATTAGTATTAAATTTCACTTAGATAATAATATATTAGAATACACTTATGAAGAAAATAATATTAATTATAGTTATCAATATAATTTAAATAATCATATTTTAGAAGTTAGCATATTTGATAACAATAATGTTGAATTAGAGAATTATAAATACGATAATTCAAAAGATGAGGTAATTGACTGCAAGGTTGGCAGATGCAAAAACTATCCTGAAGTAATGGATGTTCTTAATAAAAACTTTTTAAATCTTTTAAAGAAATAAAAGGGTTCTCATTTTGCGAGAACTCTTTTTCTCGCAAAAATAGGTTGTCAAATTTCGACAAAAAATTTAAAATGAAGATGGAAAGGAGATAAAAGGATTTGAAGAATGCGAAACTTATATTTTTTACTTTAATTAGTCTTATTGCGATATCACCCGTTATGGTATTTGCATCATCTATTAAAAATATTTATGGTATTGAAATAACCGATGAAGAATACAATAATTTTTCTAAAATGTATTCTGATGAATATTTAATTACAATGGATGAAGCTAAATACGAAAGATTAAAGAGTTATAATTATGATAATATTGAGTCGAAAACCATTTATGTTGAAACAAAATATAATCCTCATCTAAATTTAACTACAAATAAAATTATAACTGAAGAAGAATATGAAGCATTGGAGCCAAATATAATGCCAATTCTAGATGATAAAGGTACTATGTTAGAAACAAGCGCTAAAAAGTTTACTTTAACTCTAGGTGGTGGAAGTACTTGGAATCATGTAATGGCTACGGCGACTTGGAAAACTTTACCAACTAATAGATCATTTGATGTTATTGGTTTTAGAGGTTTTAACTTTAGCGTTCGTAATGGCTCTCAAACCGGAGATCAAATTTACATTGAAAGTGGTAGTTATAAAGATATTTCATATGATTCTGATAGCAAGAACATGAAACAATTTAGTACTACTGGATTTGGATTTTCTATGAACATTGTTAATAATACAATATCATTTTTACAAACAATAGCAGAATGCGATATTAAAGTTGATGGAGTTAATCCAGCAATTCATGCAGCATATGAACATGCAATTAAAGACATTACCCTTGAAACTTCCCAAAGTTATACTCTAGGTGCTGCGGGAATGGGTGGAGTATTTGTTTTCCCGAGTAACATAGTTCCATACTATGATGCGATGGATGGCTTATACTTACAATATTAAAAAGAAGCTTCCCAGAAAGTTTAGAATTCTCAGGTTCATTTTGTTAACTTTTCCGGTGATATTTGAATTCTTGGGTATCATTGTGGAAATATAAAACAAGAATATATATTAAGCACACTATTATTTTATATATAGCTGTGGTCGTTGAAAATTGAAGGATACAATTTTTGGCGAAAAATAACATGACGCGGAGTGCAATGATAGGAGATTGCACTCCATTTTTGGTTTAGGTATAGATAATTTTTATTTTTGGCATAAACTCTAAAATTTAACATAGCATTAAGTAGATAAAGGAGAGAAGTTATGGAAAAAGAAAATATAATATCTTCTATAGCTAAAAGAGGTAATGGAGAGATCTACTTAGGTGTCGTTGGGGCAGTTAGAACTGGTAAATCAACTTTTATTAAAAGGTTTATTGAAAATTTAGTTGTTCCTAATATCTCAGAAGAATTTGATAAAAAGAAATGCTTAGATGAAATTCCTCAAAGTGCAGAGGGAAAAACTATTATGACAACTGAACCTAAATTTGTTCCTTCAAATGGAGCCACAATTAAAGTTGACAATTTTGAAACCAACATTAAATTAGTAGATTGTGTTGGTTATGTTATCCCGGAAGCTAATGGATATGAAGATGAAGATGGTAATCCTAGAATGGTAAAAACACCGTGGTTTCCTGATGCCATTCCTTTTGTTGAAGCCGCCGAAGTTGGTACGCAAAAAGTAATTAAAGATCATTCTACGATTGGAATAATTGTTTCAACAGATGGTTCTTTTGGAGAAATCAAAAGAGATGCCTATATTGAAGCAGAAGAAAAAATAGTTGGTGAATTAAAAGAAATTGGTAAACCTTTTATTGTCGTTTTAAATACGACGCATCCAACGAACAGTGAAACAGTTGAACTAGCACGTTCTTTAAGTGATAGTTATGATGTTCCTGTTATGCCTATCAATGTTGAAGCCATGAATGAAAAAGAAATCATGAGTATTTTAAAAGAAGCTTTATATGAATTCCCCGTATTAGATATTTTGGTCAATATGCCAGAATGGGTTCATGTCTTACCAAATACGCATGAAATAAAAATGCACTATTTAGATAAAATTAAAGAAAGTGTTATTTCTGTTAACAAGGTTAAAGATGTTGAATATATTATGAGTCATTTTGAAGATAGTGAATATATTTCTAAATCTTATATTAGCGAACTTGATGCCTCTAGTGGAACAGTTACTATTAATTTAGAAAGTCCAAATGAACTATATAACGAAACTTTAAAAAGTTTAATGGGGGAAACGGCTCCGACGAAAGCTGGACTATTAAAAATATTTGCTAATTACAAAGAAAGCAAAGAAGAAACTGAACTACTTAGAAGTGCTTTAAAGCAAGCTAAGACAACTGGTTATGGTATTGTTTATCCAACTCTTAAAGATATGAAACTAGAAACGCCTGAAATTATTAAGCAAGGTAATCGCTATGGAGTTAAACTTAAAGCTTTAGCGTCTTCTATTCATCTAATGAAAGTAGATGTTGAATCAACTTTTGAACCTATTATTGGTAGTGAAATGCAAAGTAAAGAATTAATTAATTATTTAATGAAAGACTATGAAACTGATCCAAGTAGCATTTGGAAAAGTGAAATATTTGGTCGGAGCTTAGAAGTTATTGTTCAAGAAGGTATTCAAGCTAAATTAAATATGATGCCTGATAATACAAGATTTAAACTTTCTAACACTGTAACGAAGATTGTTAATAAGGGCTCAAATAATCTTATAGCCATTGTTTTATAGCCTAATTTTACATAAATTTGTGTCAATATTTACTTAAATAAGATAAAAATTACGGTTTTCCGTAGTTTTTTCTTTATTTTTTATTGATTTTAAACATTATTTTTGATAATCTTATTATGTGAGGACAATAGGTCCGCATTAAAGATAATGTTTAAAAAAATGAGGAGGTAAGAAACATGTCTAAACAAGAATTAGTAGAATTTGTTGCTGAAAAAGCAGAACTTTCAAAAGCTGCTGCTGCTAGAGCAGTTGATGCTGTATTTGAAGGTGTTACTACTGGACTTAAAAAGGAAGGAAAAGTTACTTTAGTTGGTTTTGGTACTTTTAGTGCTAAAAAAAGAGCTGC
>CANRKS010000022.1 GCA_947631285.1 uncultured Bacilli bacterium
ACCATAGAACCCGAAGGAACAGATTTACAGTCTGCCGCGTTTGACCACTTCGCTACCCCTCCAAAAAAAATGGTGCCGACTGAGGGAATCGAACCCCCAACCTACTGATTACAAGTCAGTTGCGCTACCAATTACGCTAAGTCGGCAATTTTATAAGTCGGAACAAAATAAAATGGTGGGCGATATAGGACTCGAACCTATGACCCTCTGCTTGTAAGGCAGATGCTCTAACCAACTGAGCCAATCGCCCATTTTTTGTCTTAAAATAATGTTTTTCAAGACAATTAAGATTATACTATACAAATTTTAATTATGCAACAAGTTTTGCGAATTTTATTTTCATTTTTTAAAAAAGAAGGCCCTTTTGAATAGCGTAAGGAAGTAAATGATCTCGAATTGATGTTGACAAATTATATTCTATTTCTCCTAATGAATACCAATGATAGTCCATTATTTCATCGTTAGGAATTAAACTAACATGTATTTTCTTTGTAGCCAAAAACATGTTCATTTCGATAATAATATCGCTATCGCTAGCAGCAGCCTCTTTAAAACACATTATTGGGAGTAAATCTTCTTCACAAAATTCAAAACCTTGTCCAATCTCTTCATTTACTTCTCTCAAAGCAGCGGTTATTTCTGTTTCACCAGTTTCGATACCTCCACCAACTAAAGTCCAAGAATGAGTAGTATTACTTCTATGAGATTTAACTATTAAAAGTTTTCCATTTTCAATAAAAGCCACCCCTACTACCCTTTTTAATTTTTCCATTATTACAACTCCTCAATGATATTATACTATATTTTTAAAGATTCCACTTTTTTCATATTACGAAAAAGTAAAATTATGTTAATATATTAGCAGAAACTTTTCCCAAGAAAGGTTTATTATGCTTAAAAATTATTTTCCTAGTCAATTAGATGAATATCAAAAAAATGCTATTATATATGATAATAATATGCTAATTATTGCAGGAGCTGGTTCTGGTAAAACTTTTACGTTAATTAATAAAATCAATTATTTAATTGAAGAACAAAAGATTTCACCTCAAGACATTTTAGTAGTTTCTTTTACCAACGCTTCTGTAAATGATATATCGTTAAAGGCCTCTTATTCTATTGATATTGTTACATTTCACAAATTAGCAATTAAAATTCTCACTCAAGCAAATGTTTCCTTCGGCTTAGCTAACGATCATTTTTTGTCCTACATAATTAATGAATCACTCCATACTTGTAATGCAAAAGATCAAAAATATATTCTAAAATTCTTAAAATTTTCAGGACCTTATAAAAAATTTGTTCATTCAAATGAATTTGCCTCTTTTAAAAAATTTATAATTACTTTTATAAATCTATGGAAAGCTAATGATTTCAATTATTCAAATATTCCTTTAGAAAAAGTAACAAAACTTGAAAGGCACATTTTAATAATAATTTTTAATATATTCTTAAATTATATAAAAGAAAAAAACAGTCAAAATAAACTAGATTTTGATGATTTAATAAAAGCTGCTGCTGAAAAAGTAAAAGAAATTAAATTAAACTATAAATATATAATAATTGATGAATTTCAAGATACCTCTTTAATTAGATTAAAATTAATAAAAGAAATATATAAACACACTAACTCCCATATTATCGTTGTTGGCGATGACTATCAATCAATATATCGTTTTAGTGGTTGTAACTTAAATATCTTTTTAAATTTCTCATCTTTTTTTCCAAGTGTAAAGACCATAGTGCTGAAAAATATATACCGCAACAGTCAAGAATTAAGTAACATTGCAACAAAATTCATTCAAAAAAACCCTTTACAAATTAATAAAAAATTAATATCCGCTAAGCACACAAAATACCCTATTATTTTTGCCCCTTATACAAATAAAATTGAGCATTTAAAAAAAGTCTTGAACCACCTAATAAACTATACTGATGACATCATGATTTTAAGCCGCAACAACAATGATATATATGAATATATAGATGAAGAATTTAAAATTGAACAAAGTATTATCTCGTATCATAATATTAAAATTAAATATTTTACCGTTCATAAATCTAAAGGATTAGAGGCTAATTCAGTAATTGTTTTAAATTGTAATAATAATATAGTGGGATTTCCTAATAAAATTGAAAATAATTCTTTAATAAATAAGGTATTCCCTTTTAAAGAAATGAAACATGCTGAAGAAAGAAGATTATTCTATGTGGCAATTACGAGAGCTAAAGAAAATACCTTCCTTCTTTATGATAAGCATAATTGTTCTACTTTTATTAAAGAAATTAGAAAAATAGCTATAAAAGAATTAAGCAAAATTACCTACTTCAAATAACTATTTTTTATCTATCCATAGATTAGCATCCTTTATAGCTACTTCAATTATTCCATCATCTGATAGCTTAGTTAAAAGTGATTTAATGGTAGTACCTATAATATGGTATTGCTCAAGAGTTAAATTAATATGATATTTTTTAGCTAATTCATTTAATAATTCTGAAAAGGTGTTTTTATACTCTAGTATGTCTAGAACTTCCTTCTCAATTTCTAAAGTTGTCTCTCTATTTATTCTAAGCGTATTCTTAATATCTCTTTCAACTTCACCATGGCTCGGAACATAATAAGCATATTCGGTCTTTTCTAAAAAATCTAATGTTTTTAAAAATCCATCTACATCATATGTATATTGAATAGCATATTTTTCTAAAATTCTTTGGCTTGTATAAGCATCACCAGTAAAAATGACATTATCACTAGTAACAACACCAATAAGTCCAAAAGAATGGCCTGATAAATTTATTATTTTTAAGCCATCAACTTGCAAATTACTTATATCATAACAAATACTTGGCTTAGCCATTAAAAATGAACTATATAATCCTTTTATTGGCATTGCTCCATACATTAAGGATGGTTCTAATAAAGGATTGTTAATAAAATAGCTTTCGGTTCTTTCCGCATAAATTTCACAATGGTACTTACCTTGTAAATAAGCATTTCCGCCAATATGATCGGCATGACTATGCGTATTAATTATGTACTTTAAATTCCAATTATGTTCTTCTAATAATTTGGCAATCTTTTTGCCAAAGTCTTTCGAGTTTCCAGTATCTATTAAACATACATCTTTATCATTTAACACATATATTCCTACATTGACAGGACTTTCAACTACATAAGTTTGGGCTCCTAATTGTTTTACATTCATATCTAATCTATTTTTTATCTTTAGTTAAAAAGTATTTTAAACCTTCTAAGCTAAAAATAATTATTCCTCCTAAAATAAAATATAATATATTAAAAGTGTTGAAACTTAAATACTTAAGAGGTATATCTAAAGTTGTTGGCCCCATAACTATAGAATAAATTGACGCTACCATCATTCCTAAAATTGCATAAATGGTAGCACTTCTATATTTGTTTAAGCACTTCCTTAAAAGTTTAATAAAATATAAAATTCCAAAAATAATTCCTAAACCAAAAACAATTAAAATTGGTAAAGAAGAAAAATCAAAATGTAAGAAAGCCTTTATTTTTTCAATAATAGGAATATATATGCCAAAAATTAACAAAATGGTTGATCCAGAAATACCCGGTAAAACCATAGCCGAAATAGCAACCATCGCGGCCAAAAAAACATAAAGTATTGTGCCTAAATTAAAATTGTCAATATTAAAAGTCCCCCCGACTACTCGATTTAAATAAGTGATTAAAATAACTAAAAGAGCTCCTAAAATTGCAAACAAAATGTTTCTATATTTTCCCTTTAAAGATTCTTTTTCTTCTTTTATTACAATAGGTAATGCAAAAATAATAAAGCCAATAAACAATGAACTCATTTCATAAATATGTTTATCAAATAAATTTGATAAAAACAAAACTGCTAAAACAAATCCAAAACCCCAACCAATGGCAATTTTAAACAAGTAGGCAATTGCCACTTTTTTCTTCGCCCAATCGCCTCTGAATAAGTCATCTAATGAAGCAATAAATTTATCGTAAAATCCTAAAATAAATGCAACAGTTCCTCCTGATACACCAGGAACACTATCAGCTAATGCCATGCAAAAGCCATTAATAAAATTGTTAATATATTCCTTCAGCTTTTTCATTATTTCAACCTTCTTTTCTTTTTAATTATAGCAAAGAAAAAATAACTAAACAATATCTAACCGACTTTACTATAATCATTAAAACATAAGTTTATATTTATTTACTCTTTAAGATGAAAAGAAGTTTACAAATATTTTTTAATTTAGTAAAATAATAATTGAAAGGATATGATTATTAATGAATCAAAAGAAAAATGCAGTTGCCAAAAAAGTTTCTAAAAGTAGCGATGTACATAATATTGGTTTTAAAAATTATTTATATGCCTTCCTAATTTTGGTAGGAGGTATTACCTTTATATTTTTGTCTTTTAAATGGTATCAATTAAAAACAGAAGAAAAGTTAATGAAAAGCTATTTAATTACTTCTAATACAATTGTTACAAATATTTCTAGTTTGGATGAATTTAATCATATTATTCAAGAAGCACCTTCATCATATTTTATTTATTTAAGTTATACTGGTGATAAAGATGTCTATGAAATGGAAAAAGACTTAAAAATTATTATTGATAAATATGATATTAATGATGCTTTCTACTACATTGATGTTACAAATTTAAAAAATGATAATGACAATTATTTGCAAGAAATAAAAGATACTCTTAATATTCCCACTTTAGAAAAAGTTCCAGCTGTCATCTATGTTGACAATGGTCAAATCTTAGAACGTAATGTCTTAGATGGAATTAAAGGGACAAATTTTAAAGCAGAAGATTTAGAAAATTTATTAGAAATTTATGAATATGATGTAATAAAATAGGCATTAATCTTATATAATTAAAAAGTTACCTCATACATTAAGGGTAGGAGGTAATTTTTTTATGTTATTCGATGATAACAATATTAATTTAGATTTGTCCCTATTTAATTTAGCCGGATTTAATGAGCCAGAAATTAATTTGAACAGCAATTATTCCAATGAAGCTAAAAACAAATTTCTTACCGCTAAAGAAGGCTTTTTAAGAGGCAATATGTTTAAAGACGAATATAAGCCTTACAAAAATTTAACTTATATTCCTATTAAACCAAAAAGTGATCGGGAAGCTAAACTATATAACGTTATGCAATATGCTTTTGCCATAAATGATATGAATTTATTTTTAGATACTCATCCCAATGATAAGAATGCCTTACGTTATTTAGAAGAATTAATTAATGAAGAAATGGAAGCTAAAAAAGAATTTATGAAGTCTTATGGCCCTCTTACTGTTAATAAAACAAAAGGGGACGAATTTAAATGGATTGATAGTCCATGGCCTTGGGAATCATTTAGAGGTGATATCTATGTTTAAATATGTTAAAACTACTAATTATCCTATAAGTATTACCAAAAAAGATTTAAGAATGGCCAAAAATCTTATTACACAATTCGGAGGATCTAATGGGGAATTAGCCGCGGCCTTAAGGTACTTTAGTCAAAAATTTACAATGCCAGATGATAAAGGAAAAGCACTGCTTAATGACATTAGTACCGAAGAATTGGGTCATTGTGAAATGATATGTACAATGGTTAAGCAATTAACTCAAAATGCAACCATTGAAGAATTAAAAGAAGCTGGGCTTGATTCTTATTATGCTGAACATAATAAAGGGCTTTATCCAATCGATGCTAATGGGGTTCCTTTTACAGCAGCTTATTTTGCTGTAACGGCTGATCCAATTGCCGATTTAATGGAAGATATGGCTGCTGAACAAAAAGCTAGAGCAGTTTATGAAAACTTAATTGATCTTACAACAGATGAAGATGTCATTGCTCCCTTATTATTTTTAAGACAAAGGGAAGTAGTCCATTTTAATCGCTTTAAAGAATTATATGAAGATTATAAAAGTAAAGGATTTTAAAAAAGGCACAAAATGTGTCTTTTTTCTATTCTTCCTCTTCTTCAGCTTTTATTAAAACTTCCCGAGGTTTGCTGCCATTTTGAGGACCGACAATTCCTCGTGACTCTAATAAATCAACCATCCTAGCTGCCCGGTTAAAACCAAATCTAAATTTTCGTTGAATTAAAGAAGCACTTATTTTTCCGGTTTGAATGGCAAAATCAACAACTTCATCATACATTGGATCATCATAACCATCTTCACCATTACCGCTTCCTGATGAAGTATTAGAGCTACTAGCCACCGTAATATCTTCTTTATATTGAGCTTTTAATTGTTTAGTACAATAATTTATTAACTTCTCAATTTCTTCATCTGATATAAAACAGCCTTGAATTCTTTCGGGTGTATTTTCACCCATAGGTAAATATAACATATCACCTTTTCCTAATAATTTTTCGGCTCCTCCCATATCTAAAGCAGTTCTAGAATCAATTTGACTAGCAACTGCAAAACAGATTCGAGAAGGAATATTTGCTTTAACAACTCCTGTAATAACATTAGTTGATGGTCTTTGAGTAGCAACAATTAAATGAATACCCGCAGCTCTCGCAAGTTGAGTTATACGCATAATGGAGTTTTCAACTTCTTTCGAAGCCACTAACATTAAATCAGCAAGTTCATCAATAATTACTACCCAATAAGGCATTTTAGAAAGTGGTGATTCAGGATGTTTTTTGTTCTCTTTCTCAATATAATCATTATATTCATTTATTTTTTTAACTTTAACTTCCGCAAATTGGTCATAACGGCGATCCATTTCGGCCACCACATTTTGAAGCATAATTGAGGCTTTTTTCGGATCATTTACCACAGGACAATATAAATGAGGCACCCCGTTGTAATTAGTAAGTTCAACTTTTTTCGGATCTACCATTATAAGCTTGACTTCATAAGGCGTATAATTCATCAAAATAGAACAAATAATAGAATTAATACAAACTGATTTACCACTTCCAGTAGATCCTGCTACTAAAAGATGGGGCATTTTTGTTAAGTCAGCTACTATGGGTTTACCCATTAAGTTCTTTCCTAAAGTAACCATAATATCATATTTATTTTTAACATTTAAATTGGCTTCCAAAATTTCTCTAAAATGTACTGCACTAATTGTTTCATTAGGTATTTCTACACCAATGGTGCTTTTTCCTGGAATTGGGGCTTGAATTCTTACATCTTTGGCCGCTAAGGCTAAAGCTATTTCTTTATTGATAGATAATATGTGACTTACTTTCGTACCTGCTGGAACACATACTTCATATTGGGTAAAGGCAGGCCCTACTCTTATGTCCACTACTTTTCCAACAATGTGAAAATCTCTTAAAACTTTTTCGAGTAAATCTTTATTAGCTAAGATTTTGGCATCACTTTCCGTTTTTTTCGGCCCCTTATTTTCTTTTAATATACTAATTGGAGGTAATTTATATTTACCATCATTAACAATATTTTCAATCATTAAAGGTTCTATCTCTACTACTTCTTTATTCTCTTCTTTTTTACCTTTAATATCTTCTAATCTATTAATTACAACTTTTTCTGAGCTTTTTTTAATTGGTAAAGATTCCTCGACTCTTTCACTAATGCTTGATAGGGTTTCTTCACCATCTTCTTCATCTTCCCTTCGACTATCAGCTTTATTTCTTTTAACAAAACCATTAATCTTATCTAATACATCACTAAAGGTAACATCAAATAATAATATCAATCCTCCTAAAGCCAAAACAACTAAAATAACAATGGTTCCGGTTTTAGCAAAAAGAGTATATAAAGCACAAATAGCTACGGCTCCGATAAGCCCTCCTCCGATTGCAATGGAAGTGTTACCAACATCTAAGACTGAAGCGGTCATATCAATGGTATTTCTCCGCTCCATAAATTGATCAAAAGTAGTTTTTAAAATATCGCCTGGATTTTCTATTTGGTTTAGAAAAGTAAAATGACTTGCAACTAAAATAACTAATAAAACTAAATAAAAGCCAATCAATCGAGAAGAAAAAAATTTAGGCATTTTTCTCTTAAAAACCATAAATAAACCTACAAGTAATAGATAAATTACAAAAACAATCCACCATGATCCTAATAAAAACATCCCAAATTCTTTAATAAGTGTTCCAATATAGCCAAAACCAAAACCAATTATTCCAACTATAGCTAGTATTAGGCCAGTAAGTTCAACACTCATTTCTTTATTTTGCGAATCTTTTGATTTTTTTCGTTTTGCCATACTATCACCATTATCATTATAAACTATTTTGACAATTAATTCTAGATTTTATATAATTATTTTTACTGGGAGTGGTTTTATGCTTAATGTTGTTTTATTTGAACCCGAAATTCCAACGAATACTGGTAATATTATGCGAACTTGTATTGCTACCAATACTCATCTTCATTTAATAAAACCTTTAGGATTTAGTTTAGATGATAAATATGTTCGACGCAGCGGGGTTAATTATATTGATAAATGTCACTATACCCTTTATGAAAATATTGAAGAATTTTTTCAAAAAAATAAAGGTGAATATTATTTTTTAACCAGATATGGTCATAAGCCTCATACTTCATTTGATTATAGTGATCAAACAAAAAATATTTATTTTTTCTTTGGTAAGGAATCAACTGGTATCCCTCCTAAAATTTTAAAACCATATATTGATAGATGTTTAAGGATTCCCATGACTAGTGATGTTAGAGCCTTAAATTTATCAAATACCGTAGCTATAGTAATTTATGAAGCTTTAAGACAACAAGGATATCCTCATCTTTTATTTGATGAACCGCATAAATCTAAAAATTTTATTGAAGAATCATGCTAAATAATTTAAAGGAAATATGTTCTAAAACATATTTTTTTTAGAACCTTTTTGAAAATTTCGCATATACTATTTGGTCTAAAATTTATTCCTACCCCATATATTTTACTGGGTGACTTATGATAAATTATAATGGTCTTAGTAATGATGAAGTAATGGAAGCAAGAAAAAAATATGGTACTAATGAGCTCACTAAAGTAAAGCAAAAAACTTTTTTAAAAATTCTTTTAGAATCTCTAGGTGATCCCATTATCAAAATTCTTTTAATTGCTCTTGCTGTTAAACTTTTATTTATTTTTTCCAAATATGATTGGTACGAAACAATTGGGATAGCAATTGCCGTCATGTTAGCTTCTTTAATCTCAACTATTTCTGAATATGGCAGTGAAGAAGCTTTTAAAAGATTATCTAATGAAGCTAGTAAAATAAATGTTAAAGTTTATCGAGATAACCTTTTAAAAGAAATTATGATTAATGATATTGTTGTGGGTGATATTGTTAAGCTTTCAATGGGAGATTCGATTCCCGCTGATGGTATTTTAATAAATGGTACTATTTCTGTAAATGAATCTTCTTTAACCGGAGAATCAAAAGATATTAAAAAAAACAATAATGATCGTCTATTTCGCGGAGCAGTTGTAACAAACGGAAGTGGTAAAATGCTGGTTAAAAAAGTTGGCAATAATACTGAATATGGGAAAATATCATTAGAAATTCAAGCAGAATCACCTACTTCGCCTTTAAAAAAAAGATTATATGGTTTAGCTAAAATAATAAGTAAGATTGGCTATATTGGGGCTTTTGTTGTTTCATTTTCTTACCTTTTCAATAAAATTGTTATGGAAAATAATTTTGATTTAGATTTAATAATGGCTACTCTTACTACTCCTAAAATTATTATAAATCATTTAATCTATGCCCTAACTTTATCAGTAACTATTATAATCGTGGCTGTTCCCGAAGGACTGCCAATGATGATAACTTTAGTTTTATCTTCCAATATGAAAAGAATGCTTAAAGATAATGTCTTAGTGAGAAAGCCTATTGGCATTGAAACTAGTGGTAATCTAAACTATCTTTTAACAGATAAAACTGGTACTCTTACTAAAGGAATTTTAGAAGTAACATCTTTTATTGCGGGGGATTTAAAAACTTACCATAATAGTAAAGATTTAAAAAAACATTCTGGTTATGATGATATCTATAATGCTCTTATTTTAAATAATGAAAGTATTATTAGTAACGGAAATATTATCGGAGGCAATTCTACTGATAAAGCTTTAATTAATTTTTTACCTCTCAAAAAAGATAATTTAAAAATTACCAAAAAGATTCCTTTTAATAGTGAAAATAAATACAGTGCAATTTATCTCGAAAATAATCTCTACTTAAAAGGAGCTTATGAAAAACTTTTGCCAAAATGTACTAAGTATTTAACAAATAAAGGGGAAGAAAAAATTATTATCAACCAGCAAAATATTATAAAAGAAATTGAAAAATATACCAAAAAAGGAATAAGAGTCATAGCCTTGGCAAAAGGAAATAACACTCTTAATGATTTAACCTTTTTAGGTTTTGTTACTTTAAAAGATGAACTTCGAAAAGAAGCTAAAGAAGGAATTAGTTTAATTCAAACTGCTGGCATTAATGTAATTATGATTACGGGGGACGCTAAAGATACGGCCAGAAACATCGCTAAAGATTCCGGAATTATTACTTCTTCTACTGACTTGGTTTTAACTAGTGATGAATTTAATCAAATGGATAATGAAGATATTAAAAAAATTGTCCATAGATTAAAAGTTGTTGCCAGAGCCTTACCCCAAGATAAAAGTCGCCTTGTAAGCATTTTAGAAGAAATGAATTATGTAGTAGGAATGACAGGTGATGGCGTTAATGATGCTCCGGCCTTAAAAAAAGCTAATGTAGGTTTCGCAATGGGAAGCGGAACAGAAGTAGCTAAAGAAGCAAGTGATATTGTAATTTTAGATAATAATATTCTCTCAATAAGTAAAGCTATTTTATATGGAAGAACTATTTTTAAAAGCATTCGAAGATTTGTGGTATATCAATTAACGGTAAATTTCACGGCTTTATTTTTGTCAATCGTTGGTTCTTATATTGGCGTTAGTACTCCCATCACAATAATTCAAATGTTATGGCTTAATATGATTATGGATACTTTTGCCGGATTAGCTTTTTCTTACGAGGCTCCTTTAAGATATTATATGGACCATAAACCAAAAAAATTAGATGAACCAATAATCAATAAATATATGTATTCTGAAATTATTACTACCGCTATGTATTCTGCCCTTCTCTGTATCCTTTTCTTAAAATTACCTTTATTTAAAGAAATTATTCGAAGTGAAGAAAAATATTTTATGACTTCTTATTTTGCTTTATTTATTTTTATAGGCATTTTTAATGCTTTTAATTCCCGAACCGAAAGGTTAAACATTCTCTCTAATATAACTAAAAATAAAGTTTTTATTGCTATTTTTATCTTTATTATATGTGTTCAAATATATTTAATTTATCACGGTGGTGAATTATTTAGAACTTTTGGAATGACACCATTTGAATTAATATTTGTTATTCTTTTAGCCTTTACAGTAGTTCCTGTTGAATTTTTAAGGAAAGTTATTTTAAAGAAAAAAGGTATAAAAATAGAAGTATAGTCAAAACTATACTCCTTTTTTATGAATGAATTACAAACGGATTCTCAGTATTGCCTTCACCAGTTAATGTTATATTTGGTGATACATAGAAGACTGGACGAACAGCATACGTACCAGACAAAACGTTCCGACTAAAGCTGCCATTTTTATCCACGCGCCAGGCATAGTAAGCGCTGTCGAGGTAACCGTCGTAACCATACCTACTTAAGGTCCAGTCAGAAAGGGCATCTCCATCT
>CANRKS010000023.1 GCA_947631285.1 uncultured Bacilli bacterium
ACTTCATTCATTTTTATCATCTCTTTTTTATAATATCATTTTTTGTCTCTTTAATCAATATGGTCTAACATAGATAATTAAAGTTGACATTAAAATAATTTCAGTGTATAAAATATAAATGAATGGATGTGATTATTGCTTGAAAAATGTTGTCATTGTAGAGTCTCCCGCTAAAAGTAAAACAATTGAAAAATATTTAGCTGGTGAATATAAAGTAGTATCTTCTAAAGGCCATATTAGAGATTTAGCCACTTCAGGTAAATATGGTTTAGGAGTTGATTTAGAAAATGATTTTAAACCCAATTATGTTGTTATAAAGGGTAAGACAAAAGATGTAAAAGCTTTAAAAAAATTAGTTAGTGAAGCTGATCATGTCTATCTGGCAACTGACCCTGATAGAGAAGGAGAAATTATTTCTTGGCATTTAAAAGAAGAATTAGATATTCCTGAAGATAAATATGATCGTGTTACTTTTAGAGAAATTACGAAAGATGTTGTTCTTAAGTCTATTAAGGAACATGCGAAAATTGATATGGATTTAGTAAAAGGGGCTGAGACGAGAAGAATTTTAGATCGGATTATTGGATTCCGTTTAAGTAAATTAATGCAATATAAAACGGGAGGCAAAAGTGCTGGTCGTGTTCAATCTGTTGCTTTAAAATTAATCGTTGATCGAGAAAGAGAAATTTTGGCTTTTGTTCCTAAAGAATATTGGACTATCGAAGCTGATTTTAAAGATTATACCGCGGAACTTTTTAAATATAAAAATAAAGATATCGAAATAAATAGCGAAATGGAAGCTGATGAAATATTGAGTAAGCTTTCTAATTCATTCACCATTAAAGATATTGAAGAAAAAGATCGTAAAAAGGCTGCGAAAGAAGTATTTAGAACTTCAACTCTTCAACAAATGGCTGCGAGTAAACTAAATTTTGCCGCCTCTAAGACAATGAAAATTGCGCAAAAATTATATGAAGGTGTTGATTTAGCAAGCGAAACAGTTGGGCTTATTACTTATATGCGTACCGATAGTGTTAGAGTTTCTGATGAATTTATTGGTAGTACTAAAAGTTATATTGAAAAAACTTATGGCAAAGAATATGTAGGTTATGCTAAAGAAGGCAAAAAAAATGCTAATATTCAAGATGCTCATGAAGGAATTAGACCGACTAGTATTTTAAGGACACCCGATAGTATTAAAGCTTATTTAAGTAGTGATGAATATAAATTATATCGACTTATTTATTTAAGAAGTTTAGCTTCTCTAATGGCTGATGCTAAAGTTAAGGCTACAACTGTAACATTTGAAAATAATGATTATCTCTTTAAAACAACGGGTAGTATTTTAACTTTTGATGGTTATTTAAAAGTATATAAAGAATATGAAGAGAATGAAGATAAAATATTACCTAATTTTAAAGAATACCAAAGTAAGGTAGTGGTGGCTTCAGCGCTTAATAAATATCAACATTTTACTAAACCAGCTAGTCGTTATACAGAAAGTAGTTTAATTAAAGAATTAGAAAGTTTAGGAATTGGTCGTCCTTCGACTTATGCAACAATTATAAGTACCATTAAAGATCATGATTATGTTAAAGTAGAAGATAAAAAATTTGTTCCTACGGAAATGGGAATTGAAACAACTGATAAGTTACAAGAATATTTTAGTGACATTATCAATGTTAAATATACCGCTAATATGGAAAAAGATTTAGATGATATTGCGGAAGCTAAAAAAGATAATATTAAAGTTTTACATGAATTTTATGATAAATTTGCCCCAATTATGGATGATGCTTTAAAAAATATGGAAAAGAAATCACCAACCACAACGGGGGAAATTTGTCCTGAATGTGGAGGAGATTTAGTTATTCGCAAAGGCAAATATGGTGAATTTGTGGCATGTTCTAATTATCCAAAATGTAAGTATATCAAGAAAGAAAAAAAGGAAGAAAAAGAAATAGTTAAATTAGCCGAATGTCCTAAATGCCATAAAGATATTGTTGAAAGAAAAACTAAAAGAGGGAAGATTTTCTATGGTTGTTCAGGATATCCTAAATGTGATTATGCCACTTGGTATAAGCCAACCGGAGAAGTATGTTCAAAATGTGGTAATCTTTTAGTTTTAAAAGGTGGCACTACTATTTGTGAAGAATGTGATAAATAACTTGATTAAAAAAATCAAGTTTTTTCTTATCTAAGTCTTTCTCTAGGCATCTAATTGACATTAGAAGAAATTGCCTCTTAAAATATCTTAATATTTTTGTTATAATTTAAGTGATGGTAATGAAAAAGAAAAAGTTATTTAAAAATAAAACTCAAATGATTATCTATCTTATCTTATACATTGTCTGTATAGGATTATTTGTCTTTATTGGTAACATTAATTATAAAGATAGTAGTGAAACAGAATCAAAGAAATTTAGTAATATTTATCATGATGTTCCTGACGAAAATCTTTATGTTTTTGCTAGTGCTACCGATGTTTTAAATATTGTTAATGGACGAAGTGGGGTTGTTCTTTTAGGTTTTCCGAAAAATAAATGGACTAAATATACCGCTGTTTATTTAAATGAAGTGGCTATGGAAATGGGAATAGACAAGATATATTACTATGATTTTTTGGCTGATCGTGATGAATCAAATGGCACATATGAAACCATTGTAAATAAGCTTAATGTTTATACTTCAGTCAGTGACGAAGGGAAAACAGATTTAAATGCTCCCACAGTATTAATAGTAAAAGAGGGAGAAGTTATTGCTTATTTCGATGAAACAGCAATTATTAAAGGTAATACTACTCCAGAAGATTATTATACAGAAAATGCCATTGCTTTAACTAAGAATATGTTTAAAAAAGCCTTAGAAGATTATATTAAATGAGGAGTCTAAATGATGGAAGATGGTTTTAAAAATAAATTTGGTGCAATTCTTTTTGGTTTATTTGTTATTTTCTTAGCCGTGGGAGGATTTTTCTATACAAGATATACCATTACGGAAATGAAAGATGATAATAAAAAAGAAAAGGAAGAATATCAAAGTTTTAAAGTAGAAGAAGATAAAGATTACATCTATTATAAAGATGAAGAAACAATTAGTGAAGAAGGAGAAATCTATTATAAGAATGTCGTTATTAATTTACAAACTCAAGATGTCTTGAATGAAACTTTAGAAAAAGAAAATAAGATTTATAAAGAAAATATTCGTTATATAAAAGATGGGGATTTATTAAGTAGTGAACTTAAAAAATATGATTATGATAATATTTATTCTTTAATGTTTAGAGAGTATAAAAATTATGAATACAATAATTATGTTAGTTTAGTAGCCAATGATTATAATTTTTCCTGTTTTGATGATATAACTTTTAATAAAACAAAAGGTTATGTATTTGATGTTAGAACCGGAGAAATAGTTAAAGAAGAAGATCTTCTTTATGAATATCATTTAACAATGGATGAAGTTAAAGCCATTATGAAAACATATTTAGAGGGTAAACAATCTAGTGTTGATGGTACTGATGTAATTAAAATTGATGAGACTCTTAATGAATTAAATAATTATAGTTTCTATGTTAATAATTACGGCCATTTATGCATAACATATCTTGTCAAAACTACGCAAGTAGATTATAATGAAGATATGGAGGTTAAATAATAATGGACTTAAATACCGAAAATAAAATGCAAAAAGCTATTGAAGCTTTAGATAGTAAGCTTACTTCCATTAGGGCAGGAAGAGCTAATCCCGCTATGCTTAATGGATTAATGGTTGAATATTATGGCAATATGACACCGATTAATAGTATTGCTAATATTACTGTTCCTGAGGCTAAACAATTATTTGTTAAACCATTTGATCGAAGTGCTTTAAAAAATATTGAAAAGGCCATTAATGAATCTAATTTGGGTATTGCTCCCAATAATAATGGAGAGATGATTATTTTAACAGTTCCCGAGCTAACTGAAGATAGAAGAAGAGAATATGTTAAAATGGCTAAATCACTTGGTGAAGAAGCTAAGATATCATTAAGGAATATTCGACAAGAAGATAATGATAAAATAAAAAAAGAAGAATTACCAGAAGATGAAGAAAAGCTTTATTTAGATGATGTTCAAGAATTAATTAATAAATATAATAAAATAGTTGATGAAAAAGTAAAAGAAAAAGAAGAAGAATTAATGAAGTTTTAAAAAAGGGTTGATAATTATGGATAAAAAGGAATTTATAAATATGGATAGCAATTTCCATATACCATTAGTTGTATCTGCATATCTTTTATTAGATGTAATTGCATTGTTTATACTATGTTTAATTGAAATTGCGGGTGTTAATCATAATATATTATTAATTATAAGTTTAGTATTAGAAGTTATAGCTACATTTATTGTCTCTTTAAAGGGCAATATAAAATCAGCCATCATTTTTTATATTTTACTTTTAGTGTCACCTGCTTTTTTAAATGTTCTGGCAATGTCAATGATTTTTCTAACTAATAAATTACCATTTACGCCAGTTGTGTTACTTTTATTTAGAACTGGTTATACAATAAAAGGAGTAATGCTTGGCGAAACAGTTAGATTATTATTATCATTTAGATTACCAGCTTTATTATCCATATTTGTTTGTGTTATTATTAGACTTATTAAAGGTAAAAAGATTAATTCACTTGAGTAGTGAACTTTTTTTATGCCATTTTACATTATTTTTACAGCCCGTACCAACAAAATTTGAGCGAAAATTGACACTGGGGGGGGGTATTATATAATAACCATATAAAGTAGGAAAGGTATTGTTAATAATAAAAGTTATTAACAATAGGACATGGTTATGAATGAAGAAAATAGAAAGAAAATATTAATTGGAAGTATAATAGGTGTTATCACTTTAGTAATTGCTGTAGTCGGAGCAACTTATGCCTTCTTTTCCTTAAATGTAAGTGGAGATACAACAAGCACTAATGTTGATATTGAAACAGGTAATGCTGATGTTGTAACAATCGAGCAAGGTGCAGAAAATATCCATATCAATTTAGCAGTTTCTGATATGGCTGAAAATAATCCAAATAAAGCATATTATGCTACCGATACAGATGATAATTACAAATTAACTGAAGAAGATGGAACTCTAACATTTGCTACCATAACAGGAAGTAATAAAGAAGCAAGTGATTGTACCGCCAAAGTAACAATCACAATGGATACAAGTAATGATTCTATGGGTGAAGCTTTAAAAAATAATGATGCTATTCTTCATTTAGAAAGTGGTGAATATCAAGAAGATATTGACTTATCAACTTTACTAACTGAAGGGTCATCTTCCGTCACTGAAGAGGTAGAAGTAGAGATAAGTGTAAGTGAGACTAATTCACCAACTATACAAGGATATTTAAAGGTAAATAATACAATAGAAGATCAATCATACTTAGCCGGTAGGACATTAAATATCACGATAACAGTAGATAATTTAGAATGCGGAATTGCTAAAGGATTGCCAGCTATAGAACAAATACTAAAATATTCTGAGAGCAGTCACCTTGAAGGAGACCGTTCTTTGAAGAGATTTGTTGGAGAATATACAGAAGTAACAGATAATTTTATTTGTTTTGGCACAGACGATATAGAAACATGCAAAAATAATTTAGATCAATACATGTATAGAATCATCAAAATAGATGAGACTAATAATCAAGTAAAAGTAATAAAAGCTACTATGCTAGTAAAAGGAACAACACGTACTTTTAGTTGGGGTGGTAAGTATGGTGATAGAGTTACATGGGAAAATTCTGACCCTTACAAATTTTTAAACAGTACAGATAGTAGTGAGAGTTACTTTATGGGAAATCCATATTATAGGTATATGCAAGATCAAACCTGGTTTAATTTAATAATAGAACATCCAACTTGGAATGTTGGAGATTATTACAGTCCTTCCTATCAATCTGCAACTTTAGCCGCTGCTGCTGAATCTAAAGAAACTTTGGAAAACGGTAGTCCAGTAAGTTTAATGAATATAAGTGATTATTTATCTGCTGGTCCTTTTGATCCTAGTGATGGCCCTAATAATTGGTTGTATATTAAAAACGGCTTAAATGGAGAATCAAATACTGGAACTCCGTTAAATGGGGAATTGCAACAGGTGAGCGGTTATGATGAGTTAACTATGACAGGTTTCTCTCACAGTACTGTTAATACCGCTGTCCATTATATCTCTCATGGTTTCTGGAACCAAAATTACAACACTAGTAAGGGTGCTATTCGACCTGTCTTCTACTTAGACGGAAGTAAGGTTATATTAGGAGGTCGGGGAACGTTCAAAAGACCTTATTATGTGTATAATTTTAAAGAAAGCATTAGTTCACTTGAGTAGTGAACTTTTTAAATCCTATTATTTAAAATGATTTTAGATTGTAAAAAACTGGTAATAATAGTATAATAAACGTCATGAAAAGAAATGAAGTAGACAGATCAAAATTAAGTCCAATGATGAGACAATATATGGAAATAAAAGATGAGTATGAAGATGAACTTTTATTTTTTCGCCTTGGGGATTTTTATGAGTTATTTTTTGAAGATGGTCTTACTGCTTCCCGCGAGTTAGAACTTACTTTAACTGGTAAATCTGCTGGTTTAGATGAAAGAGTTCCAATGTGTGGCGTTCCTTATCATGCCGTTAAAACTTATATTGAAAGATTAGTTAATAAAGGTTATCGAGTTGCAATTTGTGAACAATTAGAGGATCCCAAGAATGCTAAAGATACTGTCAAAAGAGGAGTCGTTGATGTCATTAGTAAAGGAACAATTACCGACTATGAATTGCTTGATGAAAGAAATAATTCTTATATTGCTAGTGTTTTAGAATTTAGTGATATATATATATTAACCTATGCCGATATATCAACGGGAGAATTATCTAGTTTAACTCTTCCTTTAGGGGAAGAAGCTTTAATTAGTGAAATACTTAGTTTAGGCATTAAAGAAATTGTTTTGTTAGATAATTCCAATATTTCTTTAGTGGATACTTTAAAAAATAAATATGGAATTGATGTTGTTTTCTCTAAAGAATATTATGAAGAAGATTTACCATTTTTAAGTTCTTTAGATGATGCTAGAGCTAAAGGGGGAGTTAACCATTTATTTTACTATTTAACAGTTAAAGAATTAAAAGATATATCTCATTTTAATGAAGTTAAAGTAATTAAAAAGTTAGATTATTTAGAGATGGATATTCATGCTGTACGCAATTTAGAATTATTTGAAACTATTAGATTAAAAGAGCGAACTTATTCTTTAATTTGGCTTTTAGACAAATGTAAAACTGCGATGGGTTCAAGACGTCTTAAAAGCTTTTTAATGCATCCTTTAAAGGATATCGATGAACTTAATGATCGTTATGATAAAATTGAAATTTTAAATAATAATTTTATTTTAAAAGATGAGTTAAAAAATCTTTTATATGAAATTTATGATATTGAAAGATTATGTGGAAAAATTGTTGCTGGTAGTGTAAATGGACGTGATTTATTACAATTTAAAAATAGTTTAAAAGTATTGCCAAGAATTAAAGAGATTATCTCTTCCTTAGGTTTTAATTTAGACATTGATACCCATCAAGATATTTATCTTTTATTATCGGCATCCTTATATGAAAATCCGCCCGTTACTATTAAAGAAGGCTATTTAATTAAAGATGGTTATAATAAAGAATTAGATGAATTAAAAAGTATTAGAAGTGGTGGTAAAGATTTTATCAGTACTTTTGAAAATAAAATTAAAGAAGAGACCGGACTTAAAAATATAAGAGTAGGCTTTAATAAAGTATTTGGTTATTTTATTGAAGTGTCTAAAAGCCAAGCTAAAGAAGTTAAAGAAAATTTGGGTTGGGAAAGAAGACAAACTTTAACTAATTGTGAAAGATTTATATCTCCAGAATTAAAAGAAAAAGAATCTTTAATATTAAATGCTGAAGAAAGAATAATTGATTTAGAATATAAATTATTTTTAGAAATTAGGAATACGATTAAAAAAGAAGTTTTAAAAATTAAAAAAACAGCTGATACAATTAGTGAAATTGATGCTCTTTTATCTTTATCTATTTGTAGTGAAGAACTAAATTTAGTAAGACCTACTTTAAATCGGGATAAGAAATTAGAAATTGTTAAAGGTCGTCATCCAGTGGTAGAAATAGTATCAGGGGATAATTATGTTTCAAATGATTGCTTTATGGATAAAAGTGCGAGTACTCTTTTAATAACGGGTCCGAATATGAGTGGTAAATCAACTTATATGCGTGAAGTAGCGATTATTATTTTAATGGCACAAATGGGGTCTTTTGTTCCAGCTGAAAAAGCTAATATTCCGATTATTGATAAAATTTTTACCCGGATTGGGGCTTCTGATGATTTAGTAAGTGGGGAATCAACTTTTATGGTAGAAATGAAAGAGGCCCAAAATGCTTTAGTTAAGGCAACAGAAAATAGCTTAATCATTTTTGATGAATTAGGAAGAGGAACGGCTACATATGATGGAATGAGTTTAGCCGAAGCTATTTTAGAATATATTAATACGAATATTGGAGCTTTAACTTTATTTTCTACTCATTATCATGAGCTTACTAGTTTAGAAAAAAAATTTAAAACAATTAAAAATGTTCATGTTGAAGCTCTTGAAAACGATGGAACAATTACTTTTTTACATAAAGTAAAAAAAGGAGCCATTGATAAAAGTTATGGTATTCATGTTGCTAAGCTGGCGGGATTACCAAATGATTTATTAGAACGTGCAAGTGAGATATTAAAAGAATATGAACAAGGCAGTAAAAAAACTGTCAAAGAAGAAGAGCGAGTTCAACTTAGTTTTGATTTTGAAGAGAAAGAAAGACTTAAAGAAAATACTTTAAAAAAAGAATTAGAATCTTTAGATCCTTTAAAAATGACTCCAATTGAAGCTTTAAATTATTTATATGATTTAAAAAGAAATATTGAAAATAAATAGTATTTAAGAAATATTAATGTTATACTTTAGAAGTGGTGAATAAAATGACAAAAACGAGAAGTGAATTAAGAGAAAAATGTATGATTATCTTATATCAATGGGATTTATTTAAACGAAATAATAATACAAATATTGATGAATTAATTAAAGATAATTTAGATATTGAAAATGATTTTGTGAAAGATATTGTCTATGGTGTCGTAACTTATCAAGATAAGATTGATGAAATTGCTAATAAATATATGCAAGATTGGACAATTGAAAGAATTGATAAAACCGGAGCTTCTATTTTAAGAATGGGAATATTTGAATTACTTTATACGGATACTCCAGAAATAGTTGTGATAAATGAGGCCATTGAACTAGCTAAAAAATATAGTGATGATAATGTTCGAAAAATTATTAATGCAGTTTTAGACAAGGTTGCTAAAGAATGACTTTAACCAAAGAAGATTTTTTAGAAATTGAAAATAGAAGGGGTGAAGAAGGTGGACAAAAAGTTTCCTTAACGACGGGAACTTTTTATCTTAAATATCGAAAATGTTTTGACTTTAAAGCTTTAAATGAAATAATTATTTCTCGTTTATCTTCTATTTTAGGTATTGTTTGTCCTAAGTATTATCTCGTTATTCCTAATTTTGAATACAATAGAGAAAATGAATGCTTTATTTTAAGTGAAGATTTAAATAATAAAGGTTATTTTTCTCTGGCTTCTAGTTTGGGAATTGGGGCGAATGCCAATGCTAGTCTTATCTCATCTTGGCTTTATTTATCCCAAAAATATGGTGATGATGAAGCTATGCACCGTTCTTTAATGGCCACTTATCTTTTTAGTTTATTTTTTGGTTTTAATGATTTTCATAATAAAAATTGGGGTGTCATATCTAATGGAAAAGAAAATAAAATTGCCATTTTAGATAATGAATATTCATTTTATAAAGGAATAAAACCTAAAATGTCTTTTTATCCTAGTAAAGTAGATTATGATTTAGATATTGCTCTTAATAAAGATATAGAGCCCTTAGAATTAAATATTAAGTATTTTTTAAAAACAGCCCAAGAAGAAGACATTTCTCTTTTTATTTCACTATATTATTTATTTACACCTTCTTATGTAAAAAGCATTTTAGATAGTTTAAAAGAAGAAATGATTATTACAAGGGATGGCTTAAAACCACTAGTTATAGATCAAGATGAAGTTTTAAATAAATATGAAGCAATTTATAACTCTATTAAAGCTATTTGGAATGATTTAATAGAAAATGAAGGGACGAAGAAAAGATGAAATTAACCAAAGAAGATTTAGAAAAAATTAAACATACGGAATTAGCTACTTTACTTGATTTAAGTATTGGTTCTTATTTTTCTAAAGAAGCATACGTTGACTATGCTTTCTGGTTTTCAACTTCCGAATTAATTGGTTCTTTAATTGGTCGTGATTTAGGTTTTATTACTCCTAATATTAAAATAATTATGCCTAAGGAAACTAATGATTCGGAAAGATGGATTATCAGCGAAAATTTAAATAATTATGGTAAATTTTATTTAGCTCAAGATTTAGGCATAGATGATGTTAAAAATAGTTCTTTACCATCTATTTTAGCATCTTTAAAATTAAGGTTTCCAGATGAAGATTTAAGTTCTTTATATGAAGATGTTGTTAAACTATATTTATTTGATATTTTTTTATGTAATGGTGATCGTTGTTCAGTTAACTGGGGAGTTGTAAGAGGTGAAGATGGGCTTCATGTTGCTATTTTTGATAATGAAACTTTAATGGATGATTCAGTAGTTTATGATATTTCTTCATTTTATGATGGTAGTACTTGGCTAAAAGATGTAGAGTATAATAGTAAAGAAACGAGAATAAGAAAATTAAAAGAAGATTTAACTCATTTTTTAGAGGATCCTTTTAATCCCTACCTAGATACTTTTCAAGAAATGCTAGATATAATGACTCCTGAATATTTTAAAAGTATTATTGATAAAATTCAAAATGAACATACGATTACCACTAATGAAGGAGAAATACCATACGATAATTATGAAAAAGATATCTATCTTAATATATATAGAGAAAATTATGATTTAATAAAAAGTATTTGGCTTGAAGTAAAAAGAAAAAGATAGATTTTAAATTTTTATGTTATAATTAAAGAAATAAGAAAATAAAGAGAGGAAGTGTAAATGATGGAAGAGCGTAATTATTTATCAGTATCCGAAATAAATGAATATATTAAAGCTATCTTAGATAATGATTTATTTTTAAATAAGATTTATTTAAAAGGGGAAATTTCCAATTTTAAAAGACATACGCGAGGACATTTATACTTTACTTTAAAAGATGATACAGCCAGGATTAATGCCGTCATGTTTCAAGGAAATACTTATAATCTTAAATTTGCTCCCGAAGATGGAATGAATGTTTTAATTAAAGGGCGAATTTCTGCTTATCCTGCTTCGGGTAGTTATCAAGTTTATGTTGAAGAAATGGAACTTGATGGTTTAGGTAATTTATATATTGAATATGAAAAATTAAAAGAAAAACTATTTAAAGAAGGTTTATTTAATAAAGAACATAAAAAGGAAATTCCTAAATATCCTACAAGAATAGGAATTGTTACAGCTTCAACAGGAGCGGCCGTTAGAGA
>CANRKS010000024.1 GCA_947631285.1 uncultured Bacilli bacterium
TTGCTTAATGTATTTACCTTCACAATCAGCAACTTGTGTAATTGTTTCACGGTAAGCAACTTGTGGACGACCAATATTAGCTTCAACGCCAAATTCATCTTTCATTCTGCGAACTAATACTTCTAGGTGTAACTCACCCATACCACTGATAACAGTTTGTCCTGTTTCTGCATCAGTTTTATATTTAAATGTAGGATCTTCTTCAGCTAATTTTTGTAATGCAACGCCAAGTTTTTCTTGATCAGCTTTACTTTTTGGCTCAATTGCTTCATCAATAACTGGATCTGGGAACTCCATACCATTCATGATAACTGGACTTTTTTCATCACATAAAGTATCAGCTGTTGTCGTATTTTTAAGCCCAACTAAAGCAGCAATTTCACCTGTATAAACATCGGTAATTTCTTTTCTTTGGTTAGCGTGCATTTGTAAAATACGACCAACTCTTTCTTTAACATTCTTCGTACTGTTTAAAATATATGAGCCACTAGTTAAATGGCCAGAATAAACACGGAAGAAAGCTAAACGACCTACATATGGGTCAGTCATGATTTTAAAGGCCATAGCTGTAAATGGTTCAGAATCACTTGGATGTCTTTTAACTAAATTACCATTAAAATCTGTACAATCAATGGCTTCAACATCAGTTGGAGCTGGCATGTAATCAATAACAGCATCAAGAGCTAATTTTACTCCAGTGTTTGATAATGCACTACCACATAATACCGGGAAGAACTCAGCTTTTAAAACACCTTCTCTAATTGCCCCTTTAATTTCAGAAACACTTAATTCTTCGCCATTTAAATATTTTTCCATTAAAGCATCATCAAATTCAACAGCCTTTTCGATTAATTCTAATCTCTTAGTAGCTACTAAATCTTTTAAATCATCAGGAATAGGTATTTCTTGATAATTTTCATGTTGATCAGTCCGATCAAATGTATATGCTTTTTGTTCAATTAAATCTATAATACCATGAAATTCATTTTCAGCCCCAATTGGCCATTGAACAGGAGCATAATTAACTCCTAATCTTTTACCAATAGTATCTAAGCTGAATTCAAAATCAGCTCCTAATTTATCCATTTTATTAACGAAGATCATTCTTGGAACTTTATATTCTGTAGCTTGACGCCATACAGTTTCAGATTGAGGTTCAACACCAGCATTACCATCTAATAAGCAAATAGAACCATCTAATACTCTTAAACTACGTTGAACTTCAACTGTAAAGTCTACGTGGCCCGGAGTATCTATGATATTTAATCTATATCCTTTCCAGTGAGCTGTAGTTGCAGCACTAGTAATAGTGATACCTCTTTCTTTTTCTTGTTCCATCCAGTCCATTTGGGATTCTCCATCATGAGTTTCCCCAATTTTATGAGTAATACCAGTATGGAATAAAACTCTTTCTGTAAATGTCGTTTTACCAGCATCAATATGAGCCATTATACCGATATTACGAATTTTATCAATTGTAACGTCTCTTGCCATATCACTTACCATCTATAATGAGCAAACGCTTTATTAGCTTCGGCCATTTTATGAGTGTCTTCACGTTTTTTAACTGCGCCACCTTCGCCATTAGCAGCATCAATAATTTCGTTTGCTAAATTTATAGCCATTCCCTTTCCATTTCTTAATTTTGCATAATTAACTAACCAACGAAGTGCTAATGTTTGAGCTCTTTCATCTGTTACTTCCATTGGTACTTGATAGTTAGAACCACCAACACGGCGAGATTTAACTTCAAGTGCTGGGCTTATATTTTTTAAAGCTTCTGTATATACTTCCATCGCTGGCTTTCCTGTTTGTTTTTCAACTAATTCAAAAGCTTCATATAATATCTTTTGTGCAGTACCTTTTTTACCATCTAACATAATTGCATTAACAAGTTTAGTAACAACTTTAGAATTATAAATTGGATCAGGTAAAACATCTCTTTTAACTGCTCTTTTCTTACGCATTTAATTTCCTCCTTCTATTAATTATTAACTTTTCTTTGTGCCGTATCTACTACGAGCTTGTTTACGATTTTCAACTCCGTGAGTATCTAATGTTCCACGAACAATATGATAACGAACACCAATTAAATCTTTTACACGTCCACCACGAACTAATACAACACTGTGTTCTTGTAAGTTATGTCCTTCACCAGGAATATAAGCATCAATTTCTTTACCATTTGAAAGTCTAACACGAGCATATTTACGTAATGCTGAGTTAGGTTTCTTTGGTGTCTTAGTTCCTACACGAGTACATACTCCTCTTTTTTGAGGACTTTTAGTATCAGTTTGTTTTCTTTCTAGAGTATTAAATCCCACATTTAAAACTGGACTTTTACTCTTTTTAGTTTTCTTTTGACGATTCTTTTTAACTAATTGATTTATTGTTGGCATATTTCTCTCCCTTCTATGAACACGAATCCAAGTGTGTCAAAAACTTTTTTAAATTAAGTTCTACCGAGGTAGAACCTAACTAAAACGCTTAATTAATATACCATTTTATTATATGTTTTGTCAACTATTTTATGCCATTTTTAATAATTTCTTGAAGTATAATTAGAACAATTTATTCTGCCTTCATAAATATTAACTAAATCCGGCTTAGTTATTACAACATAACCATTACAATCGTTCCCATCTGAATCTTTAAATTCATTAATTAATCCTGCTTCTTGTAAAGTACTTAAATATATAGTAATTTCATTTTCAAATTTAACATCATTCTTTCTTATGTATTCTCCTGCCGCATTTTCCAACTGATTTTCTAAATCAAGATATTTTCTATTGCCAATGGAATTGCCAAAAGATCCATATAAAGCAGAAATAAAAAATACCGCGACTAATAAAGCTACTAATAATCCTAAACTTAAAAGAATCATTGTTGATGTTCCCCATCCTTTATTATTTAATTTCATATTTAGACTCCTAACTATTTTTTGGCAGACTCTCTCTTACTTTTATAAAAATATGACCAAATTCTTTTCCATATAAACTTGTTCTTTCATAAGTAATAGATTTGTACCCTAAACCATAATAAACATAGACATGCCCATCAGAATATGATAGCGTATCTTCTTTTAAAACTACTAACATTGGTTCATTATTTTGATAACGATTATATTCAACAATTATTAAACCTGCCCACATAATAACTAGTGTTACAATTAATACTTTTAGCATAATCCCCAATGTTTTTTTCATAGTATCACCAATATTTATTATAAGATACCCCATTAAAAAAAGCAAATATTTTGCTTTTAAAGACATCTATTTAACTTATTAATTCAAAAAAAGAATCACTATTTAGTGACTCTAATAATTACATTTACGCTAATTCTACTTCAGCGCCAGCTTCAGTTAATTGATCAGCAATAGCTTTTGCTTCATCAGCAGGAACATTTTCTTTAATGTTTCCACCATTATCAGCAAGTCCTTTTGCTTCAACTAATCCTAAGCCAGTAATTTCTTTAATAATTTTAATAACTGCAATTTTGTTTCCACCAGCATTCTTAAGAACTACTGTTTTTGTTGCAGATCCAGCATCTTCAGTTGCACCAGCTACTGGAGCAGCAGCAACAGCAACGGCAGATGGATCAACACCAAATTCTTCTTTCATTGCATCAACTAATTCTTTAACTTCAAGAATAGTCATTTCTTTTAATGCACTTATAAAATCTTCTTTAGTTAATTTTGCCATTTTTTATTCCTTCCCTTCTAATTTTTCGGCATAAAGATTTAAACTGATTGATAAATCTTTAACATATTGAATCATACCACCTGCAAGCATAGTAAGAAGTCCTTCTCTTGATGGAATACTTGCATATTCTTTAATTGTTCCAATATCAGCAAGATCACCACTGATAATTCCAACGCGAATATTTAATTTGTCATGATCTTTAGCATAATCAGCAATAATTTTAATTGGTTCTAAAAGTGTTGAGCCAAAAAGCATTGCATTAGGACCAGCTAAAAAATCATCCATATTAATTTTAAGATCATCTAATGCTCTTTTTAAAAGAGTATTTTTATAAATCCTAACGCGAGCCCCAACTTCGTTAAGTTTATTACGAAGTTCGGTCATTTCAGATACGGATAAACCTTGATATTGAAATAAAATAACTGATTCGCTATTCTTGATATTATCAACAATTTCGCTAACGATTATTTTCTTTTCATTAAGATTTTTTTCGCTTGCCATATATCCTCCTTATTTATATTTAAGAAAAGCTTCCGATTAGGGAAGCTAAAAAACAAAAAGTTTAAAGTTCCCCTCGGCAGGATTTTTAAAAGATTCCTTCCCTGCTGTCTTCGGTTTTTCTTTTCTTACGTTATTATATCCTACAACTAATTAAATGTCAAAAGAATTTTTATCAATCTTAATTCCAGGACCCATAGTAGTAGAAACTGTAATTCTATCAATAAAGATACCCTTAACTGTTGTAGGTTTAGCTTTATTAACAGTTCTGATTACATATTCTAAATTTTCTTGTAGTTTACTTGCATCAAAAGATACCTTGCCAATAATAGTATGAACATTTCCATAAGAATCATTCTTATATGTTACCATACCACTTTTTAAGTCTTTAACAACTTCAGCAACCTTCATAGTAACTGTATTTGTTTTAGGGTTTGGCATTAAACCTTTTGGACCTAAAATATTACCAATTTTACCAACTTCAGGCATCATATCAGGTGTAGCAACTACAACATCAAAATCAAACCAGTTTTCATTTTTAATTTTATCAAGCATATCTTTATCACCAACGAAATCAGCTCCAGCATCTTTAGCGGCTATCGCTGCATCCCCTTTAGCAATAACTAAAACTTTTTTACTTTTACCTGTTCCATTAGGTAAAACTAATGAACCACGTAATTGTTGATCAGTCTTTTTAGCATCAATGTTAAGTTTTATAGCAACTTCAACTGTACTATCAAACTTAGTAGTGCTTGTCTTTTTAACTAGTTCAATTGCTTCTTCTTTAGTATATAATTTATTCTTATCTACTGAAGATGAAACTTCCACATATTTTTTACTATGTTTTCTCAATTTTTACCCTCCTAACTGTGGTTAATTAGCGGACTCTTTTATTTTTTTATTAATTATTATTCTTTTTCTTCCGAATCTTCTTCTTTTTCTTCGTCACCGATTACAGGAACTTCAGTTGCTTCAGCACTAAGATCAGCTTCCATTTGTTCAAGTTCGGCTTCTCTTTTTGCCATTTCTTTTTCTTCAGCTTCTGATTCCTTTTCTTGTTCTTTTAACTCTTTATCAGTACGACCAGCAACAGCAATACCCATATTTCTTGCTGTTCCTTCAATTTCTTTCATTGCATTTTCAATTTCATATGCATTTAAATCTGGAAATTTAGTTTCAGCAATACTTCTTAGGTCAGCTTCAGATATAGTAGCAACTATATGATTTGCTCCTTTTGCACTACCTTTTCCTACTTTAGCAATCTTTTTAAGTAAGAATGCTGCTGGTGGAGTCTTTAAAACAAAATCAAAACTACGGTCTTCATAAATTGAAATTTCGCATGGAATTCGATCTCCCATTTTGTCTTTAGTTGCGTCATTAAATTTAGTACAAAAATCTTGTAAATTAATTCCTGCAGGTCCCAAAACAGTACCAACTGGTGGGGCTGGAGTCGCTTTACCAGCTTCAATTTCAAGTTTAATTTTCTTTACGACTTCTTTTGCCACGAAAACACCTCCTATAAAATTTTTCGCGTAAGTGGTCATGGGCAAATCCGCATTCCCTCCCACTTAACATGCAATAAATTTAAATTGCATCTCAAATGATACCACAAATGCCAGAAATATGCAATACTTTGGCCATTAAAATTGTATGCTAAAAGTGTAAAATCGATAATAATTACTGTTAATTAAATACATAATATGGTATTATTAATCTATATTAAGAATAAGAGGTTTTATTATGGCAAAGTTTTTTTACAATAAAGTTTATAATTCGAAACGAACAATTATTAATATCGTCATCATTGCTGTTTGCGTTATTGGGATTGTTATTTGTTTTGTTGTTACTAGTAATTTCCAAGGCGAAGATCAACGGAAGCCGGAAGCTAATTTAAGTATTAAAAGTGATGTTACCATTGAATTAAATGAGAATTTTTCTAAAGATATTTTCTTCTCACGGATTGAAAATATCAAATTAGAAAATATTGAAATCATCTACCCTGATGATTTTGATACTAAAAAAGTAGGAAAATATACTATTGGTATTGTCGTAGATGGTAAAACTTATAATTCAACTCTTAATATAGTTGATACTGTTAAACCGACTCTTAATTTAAAAGAATTAACTATAAACTCTAATACATCATACCAAGCAAAAGATTTTGTCCTTAATTGTAGTGATAATAGCAATAATGAATGCGATATCAATTTTTATGACGGTATCGACGAAGAAGGTCAAACAGTTGATTATTCTAAATATAAGGATGCTGGTACTTACGCTATAAAAATCGAAGCCAAAGATCCTTCGGGAAATCAAACTGTTAGCGAAACCAAATTAATTATAAATGGGGATACCACTACTCCTAGTACACCAGTTACTCCATCAGTTCCAACTACTTGTAAATATGGGGATGGTGAATATGATAGTCAAAATTATACTTTAGCGGTTAATATTACAACTAATAATTGTGCTGTCAGCTTAGATTTATATAAAAATTCTACTATTACCGCTGAGATAAATAAAATTATGGATACTGAAACAATCAGAATTCAACGTGATGTTCAAGCTTTAAATATTTTAGGAACTCCTTCCTTAAATAGAAGAATGACGGCTGTTGTTAATAAAAGTGGTGATGGTATTGTTGGCTATGAACTTAGAATGACGATAAGTATTACAGATGGAAGTAAATCAACTTTAATTGCTGATTACAAATTAGATGCTAATGGTAAAAGAATATTTATTTCTAATCCATTCAATTTAGCAAGTTAAAAGAGCAAAGGCTCTTTTTTTCTGGGATAAACTAATAATTTTTACACTAAATTTACTAAATTTAAGAATACTTCTTGTAATTACTTGCAAGGCTAAAATATAATAAATATAAGGAGTGATTGAATGAAAAAAAGTGGATTCATGGAAGGAGCAATCATTGCTATCTTAGCTATCTTCTTTTCCAAATTTTTAGGAATCATTTATGTTATTCCTTTTTACGGTATTGTGGGAAACCAAGGTGGAGCCTTATATGGTTATGCTTATAATATCTATAATTTGTTTTTAATTATATCTAGCGCTGGTATTCCTCTTGCCATTAGCAAACTTACTAGTGAATATGATGCTTTAAAGCAAAAAAAAGAAAAAGAATACATGTTTATAATAACCAAAAAAATAATTTTTATCTTTTCTCTTACTTGTTTTTTAATATGTTTTATATTTGCAAATCCAATAGCTAAATTAATAATTGGTGAAGTAACTGAAGGTAATAGCGTCTCTGACATCGCTTTTGTCATAAGGTGTGTTTCTTTTGCTATTTTAGTTGTTCCTCTCTTAGCTATAAGAAGAGGGTACTTACAAGGCCATGGTTACATTGCTGCTTCATCATTTAGTCAAGTCATTGAACAAATTGTTAGAGTTCTTGTTATTATATTAGGAAGCTTTTTAGTTTTAAATGTTTTTCATTTAAGTTTAAAAACCGCAATTGGGGTTGCTGTTTTCGGAGCTACAGCGGGTGCCATTTTTGCTTATATCTATTTAATGAGTAAAAGAATAAATAAGAAAAAGGATAAAAACTTAGACCCCGATTCTTTAAGTAAACAAGAAAAAAAGAAAATTTTACAAAAAATAATTATGTACGCAACTCCTTTTATCATAATAAATATTGCTAATTCTCTTTATCAAACAACAGATATGATTCTTTTAAATAGAGGTTTGCATCTTATTGGCTTTAGCGATAGTGATGTCGAAACAATAAGCAGTATATTTACTACTTGGGGTAGTAAGCTTAATACCATTATTACAAGTATTGCTACAGGTCTTGCCATTAGCTTAGTTCCAACTTTAGCCAAAAGTAAAGCCCAAGGCAATGAAAAAGATATTAATGAAAAATTTAATAAAACTCTTCAAGTATTCTTTTATGTTGCTTTACCACTTTCACTATTTATGAGTATATTTGCTAGTAGTATTTGGACCATCTTTTATGGTAAAAGCCTTTATGGCCCTATTATATTTAGATTTTCTATTATTGTCGCGGCAATCGATGCTCTTTATATAATGATTTGTAATGGCTTACAAGGATTAAATAAATCAAAATTAATTTATACTTCGGTTATAAGTGGCCTATTAATTAATTTAATCTTAGATCTTCCCTTAATGTTCTTATTTAATAAATTAAATATTTATCCTTATTATGGAGCTATATTAGCTACCTTAATTGGTTACTTAATATCCTTAATTATTCCGCTTGCGGTATTAAAAAAAGATATTCATTTAAATTATAGTGATACCTTAAAAAAATTACCTAAATTATTTTTAGTTTATGCTTTAATGATATTTTTATCTTTAATATATCGTGGTATAATTAATAATGTTGAAAGTAGGATAATGTTATTAGTATTAGTTAGTATTATTGGCCTTATCTTAATGATTTTATATTATATTTTAAACAAAAAAGAAATTGAAGATTTACTAGGGGAAAAAATAACAAATAAGTTTAGAAAGAAAAGGGATAAACATGAATAGTATTTTAATAATTGCTATTGTTTTAGCTTTAGTTGCCATAATAGCTTTAATTTATTTTAGTTCTTTAACAAGATTAAAAGAATATAAAGAAAGAATGGATAAAGCTGAAAATATCATTGAAACTAATTTAAATAAAAAGTTAGATCTTATCATTAGCATTAATAATGAAGTTAAAAAAACAACCGGAAAAAAAGATTATTTAAAAGATTATGTTTCAATTAGGGATTTAATAATTACTAATAATGAAAAAGATTTTAAACTGGATGAGGCAGTTAAGTTAATAAATGAACTAACTAATGACAACCCTGATTTAAATAATGATAAAGAATTTAGCAAAAAAAGACAAAGCTTAAGAGAAATAGATGAATTATTGGTATCGGCCAAAAATACTTTTAATCAAAACGCTTTAAAATCAAATCAATTAATTAAGACTTTTCCTTATAATGTCATTGCTAAAGTCGCCAAATTACGTATAAGAAGTTTTTATAGTACAAATAAAACCGATAGTGAAGAAGTTTTTTAAAGCTTCCAATCTATCGGTTTTAAATTATTTTTAATTAAAAAATCATTTGTCTTAGAAAAGGGCCTTGAACCAAAAAAGCCACTGCTGGCCGAAAATGGCGAAGGATGAGGACTAGTTAAAACTAAGTGCTTAGGATTAGTAATATATTTTTTCTTCTCTTTTGCAAAAGATCCCCAAAGGATAAAAACAACTGGTTCTTCCTTAGCATTAAGAGCCTTTATAATATAATCAGTTAATAATTCCCACCCTAAATTGCGATGAGAAGCTGGCTTATCTTTTTCAACCGTTAACACAGCATTTAAAAGAAGGACGCCTTCTTTTGCCCATTTCGTTAAATCTCCTTCCATCGCAGGCTTTATTTTTAAATCATTTTCTAATTCTTTATAAATATTTTGAAGGGATGGAGGAATTTTTACTCCTTTTTGGACACTAAAAGATAAGCCATGAGCTTCTCCCTCACCATGATATGGATCTTGACCAACAATAACAACTTTTGTATCTTTATAACTAGTTAATTTTAAAGCATTAAAAATATAATTTTTAGGAGGATAAACTGTTGTATGATTATACTTATCATTTATCATGTATAAAAACTTTTTAAATCCTTCGCTATTTTCAATAACTTTTAATACATCATCCCAATCATTTCCTATCATTTATCATCAACTTCCTATTTATGGTAACGTTCGTTATTATTAATTTTAAAAGCTCGATATATTTGTTCTAATAATATTCCTCTAAAAAGCCCATGAGGAAAAGTAATATTTCCAAAACTTATTTGTTCATCACATAACTCTAATATTTCTTTTTCTAATCCATTTGATCCCCCAATTAAGAAGGTAATAGATCCCTTGTAATTAAAAATTTCTTCAATATGTTTAGCAAATAAAAGACTATCATAACTTTTACCATTAATAGCTAAAGCTATTTTATAATCTTTATTTGCTAAATATTTTAAAATTTCATTAGTTTCTTTTTTTATATCTTCATTATCTTTTAATTCTATAATATCAATTTTATGATACTTACTAATTCTTTTTAAATAATCATTGATGAGCTCCTCTAAATATTTTTCTTTTATTTTTCCCACACAAACAATCTTAATCATAGATTTATCACTTCACTTATTTCATTTGGTTTAGCACATTCAATATTATCAAAAACAATATTATATTCTTTTAGTGAATCTTTAACAGTTTCTAAAGCTACTTTTGGGTTATTATTTATTTCACTTAAATGCATAAGATAAACCTTTTGCGTTTTATCCCCGATTAACTTAGCTAAATAAAAACCGCTTGCTTGATTAGATAAGTGCCCTTCATCGCTTAAGATTCTTTTCTTAGTCCACTCGGGATAAGGACCATGGGTTAACATTTCTACATCATGATTACTTTCCATCAAATATATATTCCTGTTTTTTAATAAATTAAAATATTTACTTCTAATATAGCCTGTATCGGTTATTTGAACAATTGATGATTCCCCTTCTTCAATAATAAAATTACGGGATGCAACGGCATCATGGCTAGATTTAATTGCATAAATTTTTAAATCGTCAAACTCTATTTCTTCGTCATATATTTTAATGTGTTCATAGTCTTTAAGATTATCAATACTTAAAAACATTTCTTCCGGCATACAGACAGTAGCTTTATAACTTTTAATAAAAGTTTCTAAAGCCGATATATGATCAGTATGAAGATGACTAATTAAAATAATATCAATACTTTCCGGCTCTACCCCAATTTTTTTTAAAGAGTCAACTATATATTTTTTGGTTTTACCCATATCGAGTAAAATGTGATGATGTTTAGTTTCTATATAGGTAACATTACCTTTTGAGCCACTGGCAAATACACAAACTCTCATTGTCTATATAATTCCCTTGGATTATAGTAAGTACCACCCGAACTAGGATTACCAATAGAAAAGCCGAAATGAAGATGGGTTCCTGTTGATGAACCACTGTCTCCCATATAGCCAACAACACTACCTCTTGAAACATTTTGTCCTACTTTAACAGGAATCGTTCCTAACATATGGGCATAAGTTGTAAATAAATTATTATCATGTTCAATAACCACATAATTACCAAATCCACCACCACAAGAACTACCATAAAAACCAATGTCGGCACAGCCTTTAGATACTGTAACAACAACCCCATCATTGGCCGCATATATTTTGGAACCAAAACCAGTACCAGATATATCTATACCATTGTGATGTTTACCCCAGCGAGGTGCAAATTCAGAAGTTACAGAGAATGGATTACCAGTTGGCCAACGCCATCCAGAACCAGTATCTTGAATACTTTGAGTACCCCAAGATTTATCTACTTGT
>CANRKS010000025.1 GCA_947631285.1 uncultured Bacilli bacterium
AAAATCACTATAAAGCTTTATAAACACTGGGCTAAATGGTGATTTTTTGCTTTAATAAGTACGAAACTCGGGTTATAACACTATTTTAAGGAAAAAATGCTTGTAAAATAGTTTAAATTGTGCTAGGATATTAACTAACTCAAAAAAGGGGGAATATTAAATGGCAAACTTAAGAAAATTAAGTGGTGAAGAATGTATAAAATGCTTAAAAGTTTATAGAACTAATGGTGATGTTAGTGCTTTTGACATGTTAGTTATTTGTAATATGTGGAGAGTACGTAAATTAGCTAAAGAATTTTTAGGCTTAGGTCTTTCCATTGCTGATTTAATTTCAGCAGGTAATATGGGATTAGTCGAAGCAATTAATAAGTGTGAACTTGATAGTGTTACTTCTGATTCATTTGGGGAATTAATAGATATCTATATTAGAAACGCTATGACTAAAGAATTACATCTTTTTGGTCAAAAAAAATGGATTAAGAGTTTAAGTTCTGTTATTGATTTAAATGATACGGAAAAAGCTAGTTTAGTTACTTCTGGTATTATGTTTGAAGATGAAATAGAGCCATTAGATAATAATCAAAAATTCCATATATAAAAAAAGCATCGTTTGATGCTTTTAAAATGCTTATTAATTATATTTTTTATTTAAAATTGTGGCTCCTAAAATACTCATTAAAGAGATTATAAATAGAGCTTCTATATAAGCAATATTATCAAAAGTATTAGGTGTTCCTAAATCAAAGATTTCATTTAATTCAACTAAAGTTAATTCATCACCAGCATGAATTGTTTCAACATCGCCATCAACAGTCATAATAGCATCGTCACTATCATTAGGAACCCATAATGTAGGATGATCATCATTTTCGGTAGTATTAACAATATCGGCATTATTTAAAGTTAATTTATTTTGTTCTGTAACATTGCTTCCTTGACCTAATTCAATACCACCAAAGCCATTTCCTGAAACGTCAATTGTTCCGACGAAAGTTACATTTGAACCATTTATAAGAAGACCAGCATTAGCACCAGTTAATTTAATGTCTTTTAAAGTACCAGTGGTTTTATAGAATTGAAGAACATAAATTCCTCCCCAAACAGTATTATCCTTACTGCCTTTTGCTCCAAAAGTACCGACATATTTGATGGTATGATTTGCTCCATCAATTGTTACACTTCTAGTTATATTAATTTTTTCTGTTGTTTCAATATCACTTCCTAAAATAATGGTATCGATATCATTATTTTTTAAGGCACTTTTTAATTCGTCTTGATTATTAACAGTATAGCTTTCGGCATGAACATTCATGATAGGAAGTAGCATTATTGTCATTAAAAATAATGTTATTCCTAAACATAATTTTTTGCGCATTTTTTATCCTCCTTCCCTACTAATATTTTTTCCTAACCAACTATTTTTATACTTTTATCAAATATTAAAAAAAGCCCATAAATAGAGCGTTAGAGCTTAATGGTATAAATTGTCAAATGTAATTATTTTCTAAAATTCGTCAAATAAGATTAATTTAGGATAGACAATAAAAAATAAAAATGATATAAAATAGACAAAAGACATAAATGAGAAAAGAGGTTTATATGTTAGATTTAGAAAACAAAATTGTTATTATAACGGGAGGTACTAGAGGCATTGGATTGGAAACCGCTAAGTCTTTTGCGAAAGAAAAAGCTAAAGTTATTATATTTGGTTCTAAAAAAGAATCAGTAGATAAAGCCTTGATTTCTTTAAGTGAGGAAGGATTTAACGTTGAAGGATACTTTCCTAATTTAAATAGTTATGAAGAGGTAGAAAAGGTAATTAAAGAAATACATGACAAATATGGAAAAATAGATGTTTTAATTAATAATGCAGGAATTTCGGCCAATAAAAAAATTGAAGATACTACTAGTGATGACTTTAAAAGCATTATGGATTTAAATGTTAATGCTATGTTTAATGTTACTAAAGCGGTTGTACCTTATATGAAAGAGAAAAAGGAGGGAGTAATATTAAATACTAGTTCAATGGTTAGTATTTATGGGCAACCATCGGGAGTTGGCTATCCAGCATCAAAGTTTGCCGTGAATGGTTTAACTAAATCATTAGCGCGAGAACTAGCACCATTTAATATAAGAGTAAATGCCGTAGCACCTGGAATAATCAAAACAGATATGGTTGCTAATTTACCTAAAGAAATGATTGAGCCATTAATAAAAACTATTCCTTTAGGAAGAATTGGGGAACCAGAAGATATTGCTAATGCCTTTATGTTTTTAGCAAGCCCTATGGCAAGTTATATAACGGGAGTTATTTTACAAGTGGATGGATCCGCGAGAAATTAAGAATTAAAGGTTATATTTAAGAAGAGAAATCTTCTTGTTATAATAAATATGCCTAAACTCAATTGCGTAAATTATACGTATATTATATATAGGAAGAGATTCGTTGAATTTTTTTGAAGAGTATACAGAACCTTGGTCGGTGTGAAGAATAAGAGTGAGGTCTTTATATTCTTCTTTTTTAGTGATTAAATCATTAAGGGCGAAGATGATAAGAATTGGGATCTCTTTTTTTATGAATTTTTTTACAACGCCACTTACAACAAAACGATGATTAAAAATTGACACTGGGGGGGTGTTATATAATAACCATATAGAATATAGGAGGCGTTGTTAGTAATAACAATTATTAACAATAATAGATGGTTATGAGTGAAGAAAATAGAAAAAAGACTTTAATAGGAAGTATAATAGGTGTTGTAACTTTAGTAATCGTAGTAGTCGGGGCAACTTATGCCTTCTTTTCTTTAAATGTAAGTGGAGATGCCACGAATACTAATATAAATATTGAAACAGGTAGTGCCGATGCAGTGTCAATAGAGCCAGGTGTAAAAAATATGCACATTAATTTAGCTGTTTCTGATATGGCATCAAATAGTCCATTAAAAGCATATTATGCTACCGATGTTTTAAGCGAAAAATACAAAACAGATATAGAAGCAGGGACCTTAACATTTGCCACCATAACTAGCACCAATAAAGAAGAAAGTAATTGTACCGCTAAAGTAACAATAACGATGGATACAAGTACTGATTCTATGGGTAAAGTATTACAAGAAGGAGATGCTGAAGTATATATAAAATCAGATAAAACTGAAGAAGCAATAGATTTGCATGATTTATTAAGTGAAGAAATATCATCTTTAGTAACAAAAGAAATAGAAGTAGAGATAAGTGTAAGTGCTAGTACTTCATCATTAATAAAAGGATATTTAAAAATAAACAATACAGAAATAGATCAATCATATTTAGCAGGTAAAACCTTAAATATTACGATAACAGTGAATAATTTAGTATGTGAAGAAAAATCAGCTATAGAACAAATATTAGCCAATAGTACAAGCGGGACATTAGAAAGTGCTGAAGCATTAGAGGCCAGAAATAAAGAATTAGAAGCATCCGGAGTAGCGGAAGAAGACTTAGATACCTTAAGGAGATTTGTGGGGACAACAACAGAAGTAACAGATAACTATATATGTTTTGGCACAGATGATAAAGATACATGTAAAAATAATTTAGACCAATACATGTATCGAATCATCGGGATAGATGAAGCAAATAATCAAATAAAAGTCATAAAAGCTACTAAAATAGTTAAAGGAACAATATATAGATTTCGTTGGCATTATGTTTACTTGGGTTCTGAGAAATGGGACCAATCAGATTTATATAAAGCTTTAAACAATAAACCAATTGTTACATCAAGCGAATCGGCAGAAGAAATGTATACAGAAAGTTTTATAGGAAGTATGTACTATAGTTATATGCAAGATGAAACTTGGACAAACTTAATAGTTAAAAATCCAACTTGGTATGATGGAGAAGATTTAACAATATATACAGTTGAAAGAAGTTATGTACAAGAAAGATCAATAAAATTAGAAAATGGTGATTCAATTGGGCTAATGTATGCCAGTGATTATTTATATGCTGGAGAGCAAGATACAATCAATTGGCTGTTTATAGCAAATGGCTTAAATGGAATACCAAATACAGGAAGTCCAAGTGCAGGGACACTGCAACAACCAACAGCCGAGTCTGAATGGACGTTAAATAATGAGAATACGTCTAATCAAAGCTATGCTTTTTCTGTAGATGAACGTGGAACAGTAGAAGCCGTGAGAAGGGACTATAATCATGCAGTTCGGCCATCCTTTTATCTAACACTTAATAATATAACGTTAAGGGGAAAAGGAATAATTAGTAATCCATATATAATTAAATTTAATTAAAAATAAAAACAGCTAATATAATTAAAAATATATTTTGCTGTTTTATTTTGGAAAAATTTTAACCCATAACTTGTCCACCATTAACGTGCATTATTTGACCTGTCATATAACTAGAGTCATCACTAGCTAAGAAAACGAAAGTAGGCCCTAGCTCATAAGGCATGGCGCCTCTAGCCATCGCGGCATCACTTCCTAAGGAAGGAATTTTTTCTTTGACCCAACATCCTGGTTGTAAAGGAGTCCAAAAAAATCCTGGAGCAATAGCATTAACCCGAATATTTTTTAAAGCCAAATTACGTGCTAAACTTCTAGTAAATCCTACAATTGCTCCTTTAGAGGCTACATAATCAATTAGCTCTGGCTCACCAAAGAAAGTTGTTACACTTGTTAAATTGATAATGCTGTCTTTACTATGAAGATATGGTAAAACTTCTTTAGTTAAATAAAACATAGAATAAACATTAACTTTCATGGTTTTATCTAATTGCTCATCAGTAATATCTTCCAGTTTATCTTGTTGATATTGAACACCAGCATTATTAACTAAAATATTAATTTGGCCAAATCTTTCTAAAGTTTTTTTAACTATTTCTTGTGAAAATTTTTTCTCTCTTAAATCGCCTTTTAATAAAAGACATTCGCCTCCTAATGACTCGATATATTTTTTAGTTAAAAAAGCATCTTTATCTTCATTAAAATAAGGGATAACTACTTTAGCTCCTTCTTTAATGAAAAAAATGGCTGCTGTTTTTCCCAGTCCACTATCACCACCCGTAATAATGGCCACTTTTCCTTTTAATTTTCCACTTCCCTTATATTTAGGATTATCAAAAATAGGTAAGGGATCCATTAAATATTCGTATGCCGGCTGTCCATTTTGCTCCTGCATCGGAGCCATGATTTTATAAATGGTACTTTTAATTCCCCAATCTTTTCCATATTGATAATAATTATTACCAAATTTATATTGGTATTTCATTTGTCTATCCTCCTTTTTTAATTTATGCTTTTTTAATTTTAAGGTTATTAATACATAAAAATATTGGCTAAAGTAAATAATATAATTGGTGAGTCTTATGCCTAATATTCATAATAATATTTCTTTTGGTCTTGTAAATATTCCGGTAATAATGAATCCTTTAATTAAAGACAATGATACTTCTTTTAATCAACTACATAAAAAATGTTTAAATAGAATTCACTATGTTAAATATTGTGATCATTGTAAAAGTGAAGTTAAAGAAAAGGATATTATTAAAGGATATGAATATGAAAAAGATCGTTTTCTTACTTTTCCTAAAGAAGAATTAAATAAATTAAAACCAGAAAATGAAAAAGAAATAGAAATAGTCTCTTTTGTAGATATAAAAGAAATAGATCCTATATATTATGAAAGAAGTTATATTTTAAAAGCCGAAAAAAATAGTAAAGCTTATGATCTTTTTTGTGAAGCTTTAAAGAAAGTTAAAAAAGGTGCTTTAGCTAAGACTGTTATTGGTAATAAATTTTATTATTGTCTTTTAAGATTTGCTCCGTATGGGATTGTAATGACAACTCTTTTCTTTAATGAAGAAGTATTAAAACCAGATGATTTAAAAAAGGGAAAGATTAAAGAAAAAGAATTAGAATTGGCTATTAAATTAATTGAAGAGCGAAGTAGTAAATTTGAACCAGAAAAATATGAAGATGAATATCAAAATAATATTAAAGATGCCATAGTTGATAAATTAAATGGTCAAAAAGTTAAAACTGTTAAGAAAAGCTCTAAAAGACAAATTAATGATTTAATGGAAGCTTTAGAAAAGAGTTTAAAGAAGAAATGAATATTTGGCAAAATAAAGAATGGGGACCAATGCTTTTAAAAGAAATTGATAATCCCTTTGTTTCTCGTGATTATATTTTTGAAATAAAATTTGATGGACATAGAACTATTATTTTTGCAAGCCCTCAGGAAGTTATTATAAAAAGTCGAAATTCCGTTAATGTTACTTATCTTTATCCTGAACTTCAAGAAATAAAAAAAATAGTTAAAAAGAAAACAATTTTTGATGGTGAAATAGTAAGGTTTGAAAATAACCGCCCTAATTTTAGTCTTTTGCAAGAGAGAGCTCATTTAAAAAATAAGGAAAAGATTAAAATGATGGCTAATACTAATCCGGTTGTTTTTGTTTGTTTTGATATTTTATATGAAGATGAAGATTTAACTAATAAGCCTCTTTTAAAAAGGAAAGAAATATTAAATAAGTATCCTGATAATAATGTTTTTATGAAAGCTAAATATTTAGTTGGGGAAGGGAAAAAATTATTTAATATAGTAAAAAAGGAAAATTTAGAAGGAATAATAGCTAAGAAGAAAGATAGTCTTTATTTTATTAATACAAGATGTGATAATTGGCTTAAAATTAAAAATTATCAAGTTGAATCTTTTTTAGTTGGAGCTTATGAAGATAAAGAAAATAACTATGTAATTACTTTATATTTAGGAGAATATCAAAATAATAGTTTTTCTTTAGTAGGAAAAGTTAATCTGGCTAAAAAAAATCCTTTATATCTAAAAATAAAGAGCATTTCTATTGAAAAAACAGATAAAGATATTAACTATATTAAACCGACTATTAAGGTTTTAGTAAAATATATAGAGATGACTAAACAAGGCCATTTAAGACAACCCATATTTATAAAAGAAATAAAATAAGAAGAGTTAAGCTCTTCTTACATATATATAACAAATATTATCTTTAATGACATAATAAGTATTTTGATAATTTAAAATATTAGTATTATTGTTTTCGGCGATAGCCAGTAAGTTTTCAAATTTAGTTAAATAGATTAAATTATTATGAGTAGTGGGTTCATTTAATAATTTTATTATATAATTTTTATATTCTTTTATAATATTGCTTTCTTTATTTTTCTTTAATCTTATTTTAAAACCTAATATAGTTATGGCGATAATAAAAAATAGAATAACAATTACTAAATATGAGTTCATTACTTTATTATCTTCTTCCTTAGAAGTATTTTTTTCATTCATAGTTATTTCTATTACTTTATCATTGATAGGAATTATTAATTCAACATAATAGTCATCTTTAGATTCAATCTCAAGACTAAGTCTTACATATAAATAAGCATTAATTTTAAGATTATAAGTAGTTTGAAAAGATTTTACATAATCAAGATAATAGTCATAGTTAAATACTAAATTTTTTTTAAGGGATACTTCTTTGGCTATAAGATTATTGGCTTTTTCTAAAGGAAAATCTTTCGTCCAAATTAATTTCGTGCCATCATCAGCATAGCCTTTTAAAGTGGCATTTATTTTATAAGAATAGGAAATATTATTTTGAAAAATATTTTTTAAATTATAATTGAAATACACATTTATATTTTGAATAGAACTGGAAACATAATAATTATGAGATGCCATTTTTTCATCGGAGAAAAAAGTATTTGCTTTTAAAGAAATATCATAATCAGTTTCGTTATTAACTTTATATAATTCTTCTTTTTTATTTTTACTTATCCCAATTAAGAAAAAGCTAAAAGCTAGGATGAAAAAACTAATCATTAAAATAGTTAATTTATTTACTTTTGATGTCATTAAGTTTTATTTCATCTCCTCATTTAAAAATTCTTGTAACCAGATACTTGGATATCCAAGATACTTAAGATGAAATTTATAAACACCTTTGATATCTTTTTCTAACACTTCCTTTTTATCGACGATATTATTTGCATCCCCTTTCGTTATATAGATGTCATTATAGGCATCAACTACTCGGTGAACAATAAGTTCACTGTCTTTTTGATAGACGATAATAGACCCTTTAGAAATTGACTTATTTTTTTCATAAATTACTAAATCACCTCTTTCAAATTTAGGAAACATACTATTAGAAAGAATAGCAATAGGTTCATATTTAAATAATCCTAGCATAAAGAAAACTAAACTAGTGGAAAATATTAATGTTAAAGCATAAGTTAAAGTAGCGAATGTATTTTGATGCATTTTAATTTGAGAATTTTTTTGAGAAAAAAGATAATGTTTTAAAATTAAGAAAATTATAACTGTTTTAATTATACTGAATGAACCTTTAATAAACCAATTGCAATAAGGAAAAATAGGAAATAATAAAATAGCTATTTGATTAATTATTTTAATAGTTATTGGTAAGTAGTAGTTAGAATTTAAAGAAAGATAGTTAAATAATAAATTACTTGATATAGAAGGAATTATTTTAGAAGTAATATATTTAAATAAATCAGCTTTAGAATATGCAAAAACCGAAAAGATATTTATTTCATTTAAAATAATTAACGTAGTAAATAATATAATAAAAGAGTGATGGTGACGATTAGGCTTAAGCATTTTATACCTCATATATTCAAGACCTAATATAGGTATAACTTCAATAATTAAATTTTTCATAAAGCCAAGTAGTGAATGATTTAAAGGACTTTTAGTAAAACCTAGAAAAAAGCCTTCTAAATAATAGAGAATAACAAATATAAGGGAAACAATTATAGTTATATAAAAATTATTTTTAGTATTTATATTTTTAATCTTTTCTTTATAATTAACTAATAAAAATATTAGCCAGAATAAAGGCTTAAGATAATTTAGATAAAAGTTATAATGATAATAGGAAAAAATAATATTAATTAAACTATATAAAAGAAAAAGACCAAAAAATTTTTTATTTTTCATAAATTAATCATAATTATTTTTGAACATATTCGATAATTCCGGTTAATGTTTTGGTTTTCTTCTCAGGAATTTCTTCGGTATCTTTTACATAGGTTACAGTTATATTAAAGGTTGTCTCTTCACCAGCATTAAGTTCTGGAGTAATTTGGGTTGTCGTATAATTAAGGGCTAGGATACCATCAATTTCTTCTGTAAATATAACGGTTTGTAGTTTAGCATCAATTGTTCCGGCATTTTTAATGGTGACTTTATAAGTTATTTCATCGCCGGGCTTCATTAATTTAGCCGAAAAATTAACGGAAGTATCTGTAAAGGTTGGCTTTCCAGCATCACAACTAGAAGAGACATTAATGGCCTCAACATTAGTTATTTTAACATCCCAACTTCCAGCAATTTCTGTAATCCCATTTATATTTAAATCGGTGGCTAAAGATGAATAACCAACCGACATTAGAATTATTGTAATAAGAAAGGTTATGATAATTATTTTTTTCTTTTTCATGTTTACTCTCCTTTCTTTTTGTTTTTACTTAAGAAATTATTTAAAAATAGCCTTATGCTATCCCACTTATAAAATATGCGAAATTTAATTTATTGAATAGATAAGAAGCCTATAATACTTTATTATTAAGTATTTGTAATAAATGTCATATATGATAAAATTATAAGTAGAGATGATTAATATGTTAGAAGTAAAATTATATGATTTAGGTTATTGTGATGAAAGAGAATATAGAAGAGTTATCTGTGTATGCAAATATCATGATAAATATGTATTTTCTTATAATAAAAAAAGAGAAGGATGGGAAATCCCTGGAGGCCATATTGAAGAAGGAGAAACATGGGAGGAAGCAGCCAAAAGAGAAATGTATGAGGAAACGGGCGCCACTAAAATTAAAGTAACCCCTGTTTGTGTTTATAAAATAAGTACATTTGGCTTACTTTGCTTTTGTGAAATATTAGAAATGAAAGAACTACCGGAGGAATATGAAATGTCTAAGATAATGTTAGCCAAAGAACTTCCATCTAATTTAACTTATCCTGATACTTTTAAACTATATTTTGAAACGGTTAAAGAAAAAATGCATTTAAATGACTAGAAAAAAGTAGATTTTTTGATAAAATAATTATTTTGAGGGGGAAATTAAGATGAAGTATTATGATACCTTAAATGAAGAAATTAAAGATTATTTTAAAATTCTATCTCCTATATTTCCTGAGTGGTTATTGGAATATATAAATACTCCGGAAATGAAAAGAATAAGCACAATTAGTATGAGTTGTGGAACAGATTATTCTAAATGTTTTAATGTAAAATATTGGTATTCAAATTTAGATCACAGTGTGGGAGTAGCTCTTATAATATGGCATTTTACTCATGATAAAAAACAAACTTTAGCCGGATTATTTCATGATATAGCCACGCCAACTTTTAAACATTGTATTGATTTTATGAATGGTGATTCAGAATGCCAAGAATCTACTGAAGAAAGAACAACAGATATTATTAAAAATTCTAAGGAAATAATGGCCTTATTAAGCCGGGATGGTATTAGGTTAGAAGAAGTATGTGATTATAAAATATATCCAGTAGCGGATAATGATATACCAAGATTATCAGCAGATAGATTTGAATATACTTTTGCCAGTGGATTAACATTTTTTAGAGTATGGGAATTGGATAAAATAAAAAAAATCTATGATGATGTGATTATTTTAAAAAATGAGCAAGGTATAGATGAATTAGGGTTTAAGCATAAAGAAGTTTGTGAAGAATATATTCGTACTATTGCGAAATTATGGCCAGAATGGATAAGTGATAAAGATAGAACAGCAATGCAATTTCTTGCTGATATGTGTAAATCAATGAATAATGCTGGTTATTTAACTATTGAAGATTTATATAATTGTACAGAAAAGCAAATAATTGAAAAAATATTAAGCTGCGATGATAAATATTTATCTGAAAGTTTTAGAAATTTTATGGCTGCAACAAAAGTATATAAAAGTGAGGAACAATTAAACAATAAATATTGTATAAATGTTAAAGCTAAAACGAGATATGTTATTCCATTAGTATTAACTGAAAATGGAGTTGCTAGAATAAATAAAATATCCCAAGAGGCTAATCAATATATAGAAAATTATTTAGCAATTCCGAATGGTGGATATTGGACATATTTTGATTTTGACTTTAAACCTTATGTAAAAAAATTAAGTAAATAATAAAAGATGGTAAAGAGGATTAAAACTCAATATCATCTTTTTTATTATTTCTTTTTTCTTTGTATGGCTTAACTTAGATATAAATACCATCGTAATTTTTGGTTCACAGTATTCATTGCGTTCGACCACATATTATTTTTACATCAAATTATGTAGAATTCTACATAATATTATTTATGTAGAAAATTCAGTTATGTAGAAAAAATGAAAAAGAGGCCTAAAAATAATGACTTCTATTCAAAATT
>CANRKS010000026.1 GCA_947631285.1 uncultured Bacilli bacterium
GACTGTCCAGGACATGCCGATTATGTTAAAAACATGATTACTGGTGCTGCGCAAATGGATGGTGCTATCCTAGTTGTTTCTGCTGCAGATGGTCCAATGCCACAAACTAGAGAACATATTTTATTATCTCGTCAAGTTGGTGTGCCTAAAATTGTTGTTTACATGAACAAAACTGATCAAGTAGACGATCCAGAATTATTAGACTTAGTAGAAATGGAAATTAGAGAATTACTTGGAGAATACGGATTTGATTCTAATTGTCCAATTATTCGTGGTAGTGCTCTTAAAGCTCTTGAAGGAGATGAAGAAGCTGCTCAAAGTATTCGTGATTTAATGGCTGCTGTTGATAGTTATATCGACGCTCCAGTAAGAGATACTGATAAACCATTCTTAATGAGTATTGAAGACGTGTTTACTATTTCAGGACGTGGAACTGTTGTTACAGGCCGTGTTGAAAGAGGTAAATTAAATCTTAATGACGAAGTTGAAATCGTTGGCTTAAGACCTACTCAAAAATCAGTTGTTACCGGAATTGAAATGTTCCGTAAATCACTTGATTATGCTCAAGCTGGTGACAACGCTGGTGTTTTACTACGTGGTATAGCTCGTGAAGACGTTGAACGTGGACAAGTACTTGCTAAGCCAGGAAGTGTTACACCTCATACTAAGTTTAAAGCTAGTGTTTACGTATTATCTAAAGAAGAAGGCGGACGTCATACTCCATTCTTCTCAAATTATCGTCCTCAATTCTATTTCAGAACTACTGATGTAACTGGTGTTATCGAGTTACCTGCTGGTGTTGAAATGGTTATGCCTGGCGATAATGTAGATATGACTGTAGAACTAATTGCTCCAGTAGCACTTGAAAATGGTACTCAATTCTCTATTCGTGAAGGTGGACGTACTGTTGGTGCTGGTGTAGTATCAGAAATCGTAAAATAGTAGCATTTGCTACTTTTTTATATTTTAATTAAATTAAGCTTTAGGAAATTCCTAAGGCTTTTTTAATTTTTTTAAAAGTAAAATATGGTAAATAAAGAGGTTTTATTATATAATAAATTTAGAAAAAAATTACCAACTTAGGAGGTGGTCATATGTTTGAAGAGCTAGTTGATATTAAAGAAAATAATATTTTTCAATTTGACTATGAATTATTAACAATCTTATTAAAAGATATGACTACCAATAAAAATATTATATGGGGGACGGATAATTATATAGTAGAAGATGTTTCCATATTACCTACAGATGAAATTAAAATTGAACAAATAATTGGCTATAATGGTAATGTAATTAAGCCTAGAACTAAAAAAAGTAAAATTGATCAGGCTAAAAGAGTAAGAGATAAAGCAGAAGTATTTACACCAGCTTGGATATGTAATAAACAAAATAATTTAATAGATAATGTATGGTTTTCTAAAGAAAATGTTTTTAATGTTGAAAAGAAAACGACTTGGAAGCCAACAAAAGAAAAAATAGTTTTTCCTAAAGGAAAAACTTGGCAAGACTATGTTAAAGAAAATAGATTAGAAATAGCTTGTGGAGAAGCTCCATATTTAGTTAGTCGTTATGATACTACCAATGGTAATGTTATTCCGGTGATGAAAAGAATTGGATTATTAGATCGAAAAATGCGAATTATTAATGAAAATGTTATAGATGAAGAAGAATGGTTAGAATGGACTATAAATGCTTTTAAAAGTATTTATGGTTATGAATGGCAAGGAGACAGTTTACTAATTGCTAGAGAAAATCTTCTCTATACTTTTTCAGATAATTATATATATAAATTTAAGAAAAAACCATCTGTTGATTTAGTAAAACAGATGGCTCATATTATTGTTTGGAATATATTTCAAATGGATGGTTTGAAATTTGTTATTCCTTATAGTTGCTATAATAAGAAAAAAAAGAGTAGTAAGTCGCTAAATCAAGAATGTTTAGGATGTAAAAAGAATAATTATAAAAATCATAATGGGACATATGTTAAAATAATGAATTGGGAAACTAACAGAAGAATTAAGTTTATATCCGTAATGAATAGGAGAAGTAAAAATGCAAGACAAAGAAAAAAGATTTGAAGATGCTTTTAGCTATAAGTTAATTTATATTTTTAGAATTAATGATGAGGCTCATGAAGGTAAATTAAAAATAGGTGAAGCAACAGTTGTTACTACTAAATGTCGAGAAGAACTTTTGCCTAACTGTGAAGAATTAAATTTAGCAGCTAAAAAAAGAATTAATGATTATACTACTACAGCCGGAATTAAATATGAACTATTATATACGGAATTGGCCGTAACTAATTCAGGCGTGGCTTTTGGGGATACAACTGTCCATGATGTATTAAAAAGATCAGGTTATAAAAAATTTTATTTTGATACAGAAAGAAGACAAAATGAATGGTTTGTCGTAGATCTAGATGTAGCTATTAAAGCCATAAAAGCTGTTAAAGAAAATAGAAAATCCTTAACTACAAAAGAAAAATATAGTAAAATGCCCAATATTATCTTTCGCCCTGAACAAAAGATGGCAATTGAAAAAACTATTACACAGTTTAAAAAAAGTAATAACATGTTATGGAATGCCAAAATGCGTTTTGGTAAAACAATTTGTGCTCTTGAAGTGGTAAGAAGAGAAAAGTATGAAAAAACTATTATTTTAACGCATAGACCCGTTGTTGATGCCAGTTGGTATGAAGATTTTAATAATATTTTTTATGATTTAGATTATTCATATGGTTCTAAAAATAAAGGAGAACCTTTAGAAAAATTAATAAAGGCTAATAAACCGTTTGTTTATTTTGCTTCTATTCAAGATTTAAGAGGGTCTAAAGAAGTTGGGGGAAAATTTGATAAAAATAAATTAGTTTTTAACACTAATTGGGATTTTGTCGTGGTTGATGAAGCTCATGAAGGAACTAAGACTGAAAAAGGAATTACAACTTTAGAGGGCGTTATAAAAATTGACAATAATTATCCAACTAAAATATTAAAATTATCAGGAACAGCTTTTAATCTTTTAGAAGATTATGATGAAGATGAAATATATACTTGGGATTATATCATGGAACAAGAGGCTAAGCAAAATTGGTATCTTAATCATTATGGCGACTCTAACCCTTATGCTGATTTACCTGAATTACAAATTTATACCTATGATTTAAATAAAATGATTCCTGGTTATGAAGCTATTTATGATACGGCATTTAACTTTAGAGAATTTTTTAGAGTATGGACTAATGATGTGGAAAAAGATGGTACAGTTATGCCAAGAGAATCATTGGAAGGGGAATTTGTTCATAAAGAAGATGTTAAAAAATTTCTTGATTTAATGTGTCGAAGTGATGAAAAAAGTAATTATCCCTATTCTAAAGATTCTTATCGAGACTATTTTAGACATTCTTTATGGATGGTTCCAGGAGTTAAAGAAGCTAAAGCGTTAAGTAAAATGTTACAAGAGCATTCGGTTTTTGGAAGTGGCCAATTTGAGATTATCAATATTGCTGGTGATGGTGACGAGGAAAAGCCATATAAAGATGCTTATGAAGCTGTTATGAAGGGAATTGGTGATCATCCAGAAGAAACTTATTCAATTACTATTTCATGTGGTAAAATGACAACAGGGGTAACAGTTAGACCATGGACTGCCGTCTTTATGCTTTCGGGTTCTTATTCAACCGCAGCTTCTTCATATTTACAAACTATTTTTAGAGTTCAAAGTCCTGCTAATATTGGAGGAAAAATAAAAGAAAAATGTTTTGTATTTGATTTTGCTCCTGATCGTTCTCTTAAAATGATTGCTTCGGCAACTAAATTATCTATAAAAGCTGGTAATACTTCGAGTAGGGAAGTATTAGGAAAATTCTTAAATTTCTGTCCTGTAATTGCTATAAATGGCTCTAAAATGATGCCATATAATGTTGATTTAATGATGAGTCAACTTAAAAAAGCTTATGCGGAGAGAGTTGCTAATAATGGTTTTGATGATAATCACATTTATAATGATAATTTATATCAATTAGATAATAATGCTTTAGAAAAATTCAAAATGTTAGAAAAGATTGTGGGCTCTTCAAAGCAATCAAAAAAGATTGAAAAAATTGATATTAATAATCAAGGATTTAATCAAGAAGAATATGAGCAACTTCAAAAAATTGAAAAGAAGAAAAAGAGAGAATTAACAGAAAAAGATAAAAAATTATTAGAGAAACTTAAAGAGAAAAAAGAACAGGCTGATATTGCTAAATCAATTTTAAGAGCTATATCAATAAGAATACCGCTTCTTATTTATGGAGCAAATATAAAAGATAATGAAGATATAACTGTTTATAATTTAACAGACGTTATTGATGATGAATCTTGGCAAGAATTTATGCCTAAAAATGTTACTAAAGAAATGTTTAAAGATTTTTCTCAATATTATGAACAAGATGTATTTGTTGAAGCTGGTCGAAAAATAAGAAGAGCGGCTAGATATGCGGATACATTATCTCCAACAGAAAGGGTAAAAGAGATTGCTAATATTTTTGCTTCTTTTAGAAATCCTGATAAAGAAACTGTTTTAACTCCATGGAAAACTGTAAACATGCATTTAGGAGATACAATTGGAGGATATAATTTTTATCTTAAAAAAGATTTGAACAGTAAATGGGAATACACTCCTCTTAAAGAACCAATATATACTTCTAAAGGAAAAGTTACTAAAAATATATTTAATCAAGATGTTCATATTTTAGAAATAAATTCTAAATCTGGTTTATATCCTTTATATATGGCTTATAGTTTATATAGGCAAAAATGTTTGAACATTAATCGTGAAGATTTAACTTGTCAGCTGGAGCAACAAATATGGAATGACATCATTAAGAATAATATATATGTTTTATGTAAGACACCAATGTCGAAAATAATTACAGAAAGAACATTAAGGGGTTATAGTAAAGCCGCTTGTAATGTTAAATATGATGTTGATTTACTACAAGGAATTGAAGACAATATGGATGAATATGTTGAAAAAATAACAAATCCCAATTATTGGGGAAAGGATGATTTAAAGATGAAATTTGATGTAATTATTGGTAATCCTCCATATCAAGAAAGTGTTGGTAATAATGGTGGTAATAGTTCGAAGGCTAAAGCTATCTATAATTTATTTTTTGATTATGCTATGAAATTAAATCCTAAATATATAAGTATGATAATGCCATCACGGTGGATGACTAAATCAACTGAAGGTATTTCTGATGAATGGGTTGATAAAATGTTATCAAGTAATAAATTTATGGTAATGCATGATTATTTATCATCTAAAGAATGCTTTTCTAATGTTGAGATTAAAGGTGGGGTTTGTTACTACTTGTTTTCTAATGATTATCATGGCAAGTGTAAATATTATCTTCATGATGAAGAAAAAAATGTTAGTGAACGATATGATTATCTAGTTAAAAATGAAGTTGATGTTGTTATTCGTGATAGAATAGCCAATGAAATAATTGAAAAGATTTCTAAAAAGGAAGGAACGTATTATTCTAAGGAAAATAATTTTTCTGTTCTTGTTGGGCCAAAAGACTTTTTTACTAACAAACAAAAATTAACTTCAAGTTGGCATGGATATACTAAATCAAAAACTAAAAAGAATGAGATAAAGTATTATTATAGTAATAAGGGAACTAGTTGTTTTGGTTATATTAATCTTAATGAAATTCCTAAAAATAAAGAAGCAATTTCCAAACATAAAGTTTATATTCCTGCTGCAGCGGGATCTGGTAATGATAAATATATTTTAGGAACTCCTTTTTATGGAGAACCTAAAAGTGTTTGTTCTCAAACTTATTTAGTTATTGGTTTTAAGCAAGAACTATCTAAAGAAGAATGTTTAAATATTATAAAATATATTAATACTAAATTCTTCCGTTACTTAGTAAGTATTAAAAAGAAGACCCAAAATGGTCCTAAAATGGTTTATCAATTTGTGCCATTGCAAGATTTTTCTAATAAATCGTCAATTAATTGGAATGAATCAGTCAAAAATATCGATAAAGAATTGTTTCAAAAATATAAATTTTCAAAAGATCAAGTATCTTATATTGATAAAAAAATTCAATATTAAAAAAGGAGAATTCTGACATTCTCCTTTTTCTATTATTCACCCATTATATCACAAATAAGATCGGTAATTTCTGTAGGATTATCAATAGGCAATCCTTCAATTAAGCGGGCTTGAGCATATAATATTTTACTATATTTTTTTAACTCTTCGGGATCATTTTTATATAATTTTTGAATTTTTTTAGCAATTGGATGATGAGAATTAATCTCTAATACTTTTGGAGCATTAATAGATTCATTTGTTGGCATAGCATTCATAACTTTTTCCATTTCTACTGATATGGCTCCGGAAGTAGATAAGCAAACAGGATGATTTTTTAATCTGTTTGTAAATTTAACATCTTCTATATTTAATTCTTTTTTCATAAGTTCTAATAAATCTTTAGAATTTTCATTTAAAGATTTTAATTCATCTTTTTCTTCTTCACTATCTAAATCTATATTATGAGAGCATACATTTTTAAAATCTTTATCAGCATACTTACCCATAACTTTAAAGGTAAATTCATCTAAATAGTTAGGACATAATAGAAGATCTTTACCTTTTTCCTCTAAAGCTTCAACTTGAGGTAATGTTTTAATTTGATCGATAGATGAACCACAAGCATAATAAATAGAATTTTCATCTTTATTAGCTTCTATATATTCTTTTAGAGTAATTAATTTGCTAGCTTTAGATGAATAAAACATTAATAAATCTTGAAGCTTATCTTTATCCATTCCAAAAGAATTATAAATACCAGCTTTTATTTGTAAGCCAAATGCTTCCCAAAATTTTAGATATTCATCTCTTCTTTCTTTTTGCATACTTTCTAATTCATTTTTGATGTGTTTTTCAATATTCGTAGCAATGGTCTTTAATATTTTATTTTGTTGAAGTGTTTCTCGAGAAATATTAAGAGATAAAAGTGAAGAATCAACAACACCTTTAACAAAACTGTAATAATCAGGGATTAAGTCGCTACATTTTTCCATAATTAATACCCCATTAGAATATAATTGTAATCCTTTTTCGTACTCTTTAGAATAATAATCAAAACTTGCATGAGATGGAATATATAGTAAAGAATTATATTCTACGGTTCCTTCAGCTTTTATATGAATATGACTTAATGGCTTTTCATAATCAAAAAATTTATCAGAATAAAAGGTATTGTATTCTTCTTCCTTAATATCTTTTTTGTTTCTTCGCCATAAAGGAACTAAACTATTAATTGTTTCTAATTTTGTTACACCATCTTCGGTAATTTCCATTTTTATTGGATAAGTAATATAATCTGAATATTTTTTGATTAAACTTTTAATTTCATTTTCATCTAAATAGCGGTTATATTCTTCTTCATCTTTAATTGTTAAAATAACAGAAGTACCGTAATTTTCTTTTTCAACTTTTTTAATATTGTATCCTTCAATACCCGAAGATGACCATGAATAAGCATCGTCATGATTATATGCTTTTGATATTACCTCTACTTTATTGGATACCATGAAGGCGGAGTAAAAACCAACACCAAATTGGCCAATAATATCGATGTTGCCTTTTTTAGGGTTTTGATTTTTGAAATCAAATGATCCACTTTTGGCTATTGTTCCTAAATTAGTTTCTAATTCTTCTTTACTCATTCCAATGCCATTATCACTTATAGTAAGAGATCTTTTTTCTTTATCTATTTTAATAATAATAGCAAAATCACTTTTTTTAACTTTTACTTCTTTATCAGTTAAAGATTTATAATGTAATTTGTCAATGGCATCAGAAGCATTCGAAATAATTTCACGCAAAAATATTTCTTTATTAGTATATATGGAGTTAATCATTAATTCCATTAGTCTTTTAGATTCAGCTTTAAACTCTTTCATATCCTCTCTCCCTTTAGCACTCTTTAATATCAACTGCTAAAATAGATTATAGTATAACCATTCATAAATGTCAACAATTTAGAGATAAATATTTAGTAATATCTGGCTAAATAACTAGACATATTAGGTTGTTAATTTATTTTAAAAATGATGTTATAATAATAAGGGAAAAAGTAGTGAGTGTTGTAATGAAGAAAAAGATTTGTTTAATTATAGGAATATTGATGATAACCTTTTTATCGCCATCTTTAGTAATGACACGAATTGTTTGCAATGATGGTACTATTAGTCCAGGCTGTAATGATTGTCATAAAGGATGTTGTTCTCATCATGGTGGTTGTTCAAATAGTAGCACTTCTTCTGATTCAAAAGATAACTCATCTTCCAATAATTATACTGATTCTACTCCTTATGAAAATCCTTTAAGTAGTGATAATACTTTAAAAGAAGTAACAGTGAATGGTGTTAATATAAGTATTAGTTCTAATATGTTTTATACAACGAATAGTGAAAGAGTAGTAATTAAAGCTACTCCTAATGACTATAAAGCTATTTTGACATATAATACTAATCCAGAGTTAATAATAGGAATAAATTCCTTAAATATAAAGGTAACGGCCGAAAATGGTAATATTAAAAATTATAATTTAAATATAACAAGAGAGAAAATTTTAAGTGACAATAAAAATATAATTATTAAAGTTAATGGTAAAGAAGTAGTTTTTAACAATTATGAAAGTGAAATAATCTATTTATCTTATGATATTTCTAAACTTAATATTGAATATGAGTTAGAAGATAATAATGCCAAAGCCGAAATATTAGGTAATGATAATATTGCTGTAGGAAAGAATGAAGTAATCGTGGAAGTAACGGCGGAAAATGGAGAAAAGCAAGATTATATTATCAATGTCATAAAAAATGATGATCCTCTAAATACAGAAGAAAAAATAGATGAAGAAGCTGGTAATTTAACTCCAGAAAATAATTTGGGGCCGGCGAGTATTTTAATTGGTATTCCTTTTTTAGGAAGCTTAGGATATTTAATTTATGCTGCTTTAAAAAAGAGTTAAAAGAAATAAGGCTTTAAATAAAAAATCAAAGGAAAAAATTTATAAAATTTAAGCGAAGTAAAAGTAAGAAAGATGCTTGCTAAAAGCATTTTTAATTATTATAATAGAGATATAAAAAAAGAGGTATTTTATGGATGAAATAACTTATGATAAAGTACAAGAAGAAAATAATTCTAAAATAAAACAATTATATTGGAATATAGCATTTGGCCTTCAGGATGTTGATGGATTAAAACCGTCTAAATATATGATAGAACTATCTGAAGAGCACATTAAAGGAGAAAAAACTTATCAACAAGTACAAAATGAAATAATTTCCTATTATAGTAAAAATAAAGATAATCATAATGACTATGATGAAGAAGAAGCTGATGAAGTTGCAACAGCTATATACGAAATATTAAGCGATAAATCATTTAGATTTGACTACTTAACTTTTAAAAATTATCATAAAAGATTATTTATTAATTTAGATAAAAAAAAATATAATCCAGGTGAGTTTAGAAATTATAATTTTACAAAGAACGAACCTATACTTAATGGAGATACTATAAATTATCAATCATATAATTTAATTGAAGAAGCTCTAAAATATGATTTTAACGAAGAAAAAGAAATTGATTATACTAAATTTGATGAAGAAAAATTAATAGATAGAATTGCCGAATTTACATCTCGGATATGGCAAATACATCCTTTTCAAGAAGGAAATACTCGAACAACAGCCGTATTTGTTCAAAAATATTTAATAAACATGGGTTTTAACATAAATAATGAATTGTTTAAAGACAATGCATTATATTTTCGAAATGCTTTAGTAAGAGCAAATTATACTAATTATAGTAAAGGAATTAAAGAAACTAATAAGTATTTAATTTTGTTTTTTGAAAATTTGTTGTTACATAAAAATAATAAGTTAGATAATGATGTTTTAAAAATATAAAATTATTATTTAAAACATCACATAACATGAGTAAAAAAGATATAATAGGATGGGCTAATACTTGTATGGAATTTGTTTCTAATGTTTTAACTTATCGTTAATAAATAATGCATATTAATTATTAGAAAAAGGTAGATTAATTTGGCTTTAAAGTTTGTCCAGTAGTTTATGAAATATTAGAAAATTTAAAAAAAATATATAATTTTAAAAGAAAATAGTTTTATAATATGCTTGAGGTGAAGAAAAAAATGAAAATATTAATTTGGGGAATTTCTTGTGTAGGCAAAACTGATATAGGAAAAATGTTAGCAAAGAAATTAAATTATAAATATTTTGATATGAATGAAATTATAAAAAAGAAATATGGTACAATCGATAACTTTCATAATGCTTTTTCAAATGATTATGATAAATTTAAAGAGAAAGAGCGAATTGCTTTAGAAATTATTAAGAATAATGATAATTTTGTATTTACCATAACTTTAATATATATTGAAGAAATTGTAAATAATATAATTAATACTGATGCTATTTCTGTAGAATTAATTGATAATTTTGAAAGTATTTATGAAAGAATAGTATTTTATGATGAAAATGATAAACCAATGCTTGATAGTAAAAAGTATCGTGATGAACATAAAGCACATTATATTAAAAAATTAAAAAATGACATGACAATTAGTGATTTAGAATATAAAAACATTCCAAAATTTAATATAAATAGCAGAAAATTTGAAGATGTAATTGAAGATTTGAAAGATTTCTTGCTAGGATTATCTAAAAAATAAAAATTCACTAAATTAATTTTCATACCATATAATTGGTGATAAACTATGGATGAAAGAGCAACAAAAAGAGTGGTAATTGATGCCGGGCATGGAGGAATCAGTTAAATTCAAAAATAGAAGAAATGGCTATTTTGGTAAGCAAATACAAGCGTTTAAGGTACTTAATATACAAGTATCTTTTTAAATGATATAATTATCTAGAGGAGAAATTTTAATAGCATGAAAGTAAGTATTATTGTTCCAGTATATAATTCAGAAAAAT
>CANRKS010000027.1 GCA_947631285.1 uncultured Bacilli bacterium
GTTTCAAATTTACCACCTAAAGCAACAGAAACTACGCCATCAGCAGTAGAAGATACAACACCAGTTCCAACAAATTTAAGACTATTATTTGCTGTAACTGCGAAATCTTGTCCTCCTAAAGTTAATGTATGGTCAGCAATGTTAACAACAATATTTTTTGTAACATTACCAGTAGTAACTGATCCTAATGTTGTAATATCAGATAATAATGTGATAGTACCTCCATTAGTAGATGCTAATGCATCAGCCCATGCAGTAGCAAAATCTTCATAACGAGCATTTTTAAATTCAGCTACACATTTATAAGTAGCGATATCATAGCCATCTTCACCAGGAGCTATACATCTACTTGAACCTGTAGCATGAACGCCCATAGTCATTGCAGCAAATGCAGCAAGACCGATTGCAAACATTTTTAAATTTTTCATTCTTTCACAAACCTTTCCTTTCTATGCGTTAATTATACCCCCCCCGTATCGCGTTTGTCAATACTTATTTTTGCTAATTTTTGACAAACTCCTTTATTTTACAAAAAAGATATAATTTCTTTATATTATATTTATCTCTTCGTTTTTTGATTACACATTAAAAAAATCTAAATCATCATTATGACTTAGATCTTATTTTAAATATTTTCTTCTTCATCTAAATTAATTCTTTTGGCATGAACTACTTTTCTTTTCGCAGTTCCCCCAGTCCCTGAACAAGTCGATAAAGTTAAAATTTTATCATTTGTAGTAACACTTACATTAAAATTCTTTTCACTTCTTATAAGAATTGTATCAATAAATTCTTGAAAGCTTTCTTCTGTAAATGATGTTGTTATATAATATTCTTCGGCATCAATTATATAATAGCTAATTATTTGATAAGTTAACTCTCCCTCTTCTGGAGTATATATTTTAATATAGTTGTTTTCATTATTATTAAAGAAACCGTCTTTAAAAACATCTCTTAAAGAACCAAACATACTTCCATCAAGCATAGAATGGCCAAATAAGACAACATTCCGATCATTAAAAGAAAAATTACGATAATCCATAAAGATACTGCCACTTTGATTCTTTTTACCATCAAAAGCAAGTTTTAAATAATAATCATTATCCTCTGATTGAACAATGGGATAATTAATTTTACCATCATTATATTTAATCCAACCTACAGTGTCTTTGTTAATTTCGAAAAGTTTAGGAAAGTCAATCGTAATTTTTTCTTTTTCTACTTCTTCTTCTTTCCAAGTATCAATTAACATTACTTTTTGAATTAAATCATTTTTTAATCTATTGCTGGCAAAAAGATCACCAACATAATTAAATACTTGGTAAAAGTCAAAAGTAAATAATAAAAATAAACTAATTGCCACTATCCAAAATAAAGTTTTATTTTTCACTATCTTTTCTTCTTCCTTTTCCTTTTAATAATATCATTATTTATTTATAAACTCAAATTATTGGTTCTTTCTCTAAATAACAATTAACGGTAATTTTACATAATAAAGCGATAAAAAAACTATTAGCTTTTACCCTAATAGTTTAATAAACTTTTAATTATTGGCTTTTCTTTTTTTAGCAACTATTACTAATCCTGTTAAAGAAGCAATACCGGTAATTCCATATAATGCTGTATTCATTGATGAAGTTTGAGCATTATTTGGTGTTGGATCTTTCTTTTCTTCTTCAACTTTTTCTTCTTCTTTTAAAGCAATAATAAATGGTGATAATTCATTAACTGTAATTGATACTTTACCATTTTTAACAACTTCTTCAACTTTTTGATAAGTTCCATCATGTAATTTATGAATTATATATACTTCTTTACTATTATATTTACTGCCTAATTCAAAAGTAATAATTAATGGTTTAGTTAAACTTTTACCATCTTTTTCATAGAATTCATACATTTGATATAATTTATCATATCCTTTTTCAACAGCTAATTTAATCATTTCTTCATAAGTATCATCTTTTTCCGTAATCACTTTTCCTAAAATAGTAATATCTTCTTCTGTTTCATAAGTAACACCTTCTAATATAGTGTTTTCTTTATCATCACCTGAACCAGTATTAACTACAGGAGTAGTATAAGGTTCGTCTTTTGTAACTGGAGTATCGTTTACAACAACTTCACCTTCACCACTGTTTTTAACAGTAACATTTTCTCTTAAAGTTTCTGTAGGTTTATAATCTCCCTTTAAAACATCAATAACATCGCCACTTTGAGCTAAAGAAGCTACGTCAAAAGTATTTTCTCCAACATAATAATTAGTACTATTATTATGAGTTAAACTAACTACATCTTCATTTGAAGTTAAATAATCTTTTTCCATAACATTTGATGAGAATACTCCTCCAGAGATAAATTTAGTTTTACCATTTACGGCAACAGCTCCTACTTCACTATTACCCGTTAATGTACCATCAGTAACACTAATATTTAATTTGCTATTATCACCAGGAGCACTAATCGCAGCATTATTTTGAGAAGTCAAAACTCCTCCTTCTACTTTAACAGTAACATCTACATCTTTATCAGGTAAAGCGAAGACACTTGCACCATTATCCAAAACACTACCATCAGCATCGCTATCATGGCCACTAACAGTACCTGTAGCAATAACTTGAGCTCCTTCTTTAACATCTAGAGAACCATTAACCATAGCTACACCACTAGAATATCCTTTAACTGTACCTTCAATTACAGTATTGCCTTTTCCTAAAAGTAGAAGACCAGTACTACTTGTAGATTCAATTAAAGCTCCTTCATGAATATTTATATCTACTATGCCATCTTTACCATTATTAATTGCAGAATATGTTTTAGAATGTTTTACAGTTCCATATACATCAATTACAGCATCAGTGCAATAATTTGTAATAGTAGCTTTTGTTTTTTCACCAGAACCAATTACAGTTGAATATGGATCGATATTTAAAGTAACTTTTCCATTAAGGCCTTTAAATGTATATAAGTTAATTGCTGAACCATTGCCAGTCATCGTAAGTTTAGCACTTTCTAGATTTACGTTACTATTATTATAAGCAAAAATAATAGTTGGGAATGTTTCAGATTCAGTAGTTACACTAGACTTTATTTCACCATTTCTAATAGTTATATCGGTATTTCCAACTACAATTCCTGAATAGCCACTATTAAGATCACCCTCAAAATTCATAACATTTCCACCTAAATCAAGGGTGAATTTTTTATCACTAATAACTATGCTAGCATTATTATAAGTGACACTTTTTATTAATTCGATAACTCCATTTTCATCAACTGCCGCTAAGGCTTTTTTAAGAGTATCATAACTACCTTCTTTTCCTTTAACACGGAAATAATCTTCAGCAAATACAGTCATTGTCATGGCAAACATAGCCATAATTGCAAAGATAAAGGTATTAAGTTTTAAAATTGTTTTTTTCATTTTTTCCCTTCTTTCCTTATTTTGTTTTACATTGCTATGATAACTCATTTTACGTCCTAAATCAAGTTAATGTCAATTTTTAAAATTAAATTGTCGGTATTTTTACATATCAAAACATTGTACAAAAAAACTATTAGCTTTTACCCTAATAGTTTAATAAACTTTTAATTGTTTTCTTTTCTTTTTTTAGCAACTATTACTAATCCTGTTAAAGAAGCAATACCGGTAATTCCATATAATGCTGTATTCATTGATGAAGTTTGAGCATTATTTGGTGTTGGATCTTTCTTTTCTTCTTCAACTTTTTCTTCTTCTTTTAAAGCAATAATAAATGGTGATAATTCATTAACTGTAATTGATACTTTACCATTTTTAACAACTTCAGTTCTTCTTTGATAAGAATCATCATGTAATCTATGAAGAATATATACTTCTTTACTATTATATTCTTCTCCTACAGTAAAAGTAATAGTTATAGGTTTAGTAAATTCTTTATTATCTTTAACTCTTAAATCAAACATTTTTAAAATTGTTGGGTATCCTTTATCGGCTGCTTCTTTTATCATTGCTTCGAATACATCATTAGTTTCAGTAATAGCTTCTCCTTCTAAAACAATTTCTTCTTCTGTTTCGTATGTTACTCCTTCAACAATTTTATTATCTTTTTCTTCTTCTTTCTCTTCTTCTACTTTTGATACAGTTTCATGACCTTTAGCTACGGTTTCACCATTAATAGTTACCGTACCATCGCCTTCATTTTTTACAACTACACCTGCAGGCATTTTATCTTCAACATAAGTACCTTGTAATACAGTAACCGTATTGTCACTTTTAGCATTGGCCGCTACTTTTTCAGTACTATTGCCAACATACATTGTATCTTCTAATTTAACAATAGTATTTGCTCCCATATATTTTTTAACAGCATATGTATCGCTTACATTTTTTTCAGTAAATAAACCACCCGTAATTGTAGTTGTTGCATTATCATTATTACTTATAATTTTTGAACCATCAGCACTTGTAAATGATCCTTCATTAATATCTAATTTTATCGTATCTTTACCCTTTATGCCTTTCTTATTAGTAATTAATGAATTATGTTTAACTGATCCTTCAAATTTAAATTCACCACCAGAAATAGTCATTGTATCACCATTTGATAGTACTGAGAAGGCATTAGCTTGGATAAAGGTTCCACCTGTAATAGTAGCCGTTCCCACGTTAGTTAATCCCCAAGCTCCATTATTACCATCACTAGTTTCAATTGCTACCGTTTTAATTGTACCACCAGCAATTGTTAAGGTACCAGCATTGTATAAAGCCGCACTGTCATCAACCGCTATTCCTTCTACAACACCACCATTCATAATAAGGGTTGCACCTTCAGAAACATTTACGGTTGGTACATTGGTAGAAGCACCTTCAGCAATCTTAATAGCGCCTGTCCCTTCAATTGTTAGTTTACCACCTTTAACATCAACTGGTGAATAAGTATTTTTGGTACTGATTAAACTATAATTTCCAAGATTTAATGTTATTGTTTCTCCTTCAGATACTACGATATCTGCTACAGCATCACTTTTTAATGTTAAAGTACATACAGTACTATTATCATTACAATCTTTAGTAATATTATCATTTGAAAAATCTTTAATTGCAGCTTTGGCATTTCCTGCAAATAATGTTAATAAAGTCATTCCAAATATTAATTTTCTTTTCACGTTTATTTCACTCCTTCTTTACTTATGCTTATCATACATCCTTAATAAATAGCGTGTCAATCTATAGCGTAAAATATTTTTCTTTATTTTACGCATGTTTTGTAAATTAATGTAACACAAAAGTAAAAAGATACCTACTTAGTATCTTTTTCTAAAAATAACTTATTCAACATTAGTTATATAATAAGGAACCTCTTTTGTTCCTTCGCCATCAAGTACTATTTTAGAACCATCTATGTAGAAGACAGGACGACTCGCAGCCGTAGCACCATCTTCGCCAGGTGTTATGAAACCATACTCACCGACTTGGTATGATCTGGAAGAATTAGAATTGTAGACACCAATACTAGTAATCAACCATTCTAATAATTTTCCACTATTATATCCATCTTTCAAAAAATGTATCCAACTATCTTTTACATTTGGGCCATCCCCTGGTTTTCCTTCTGGATAAGCATACAATATATCATGTATATACATTAAGCTTATCTTGGCATCAACCTTATTTTCCCATGTATATTTGGGATAGTTAAATTTCCCATCTTCACTCATTACATTGCGACGTGTTTCAGCTTTGCCGGTCTCTATGGCATACATTGTATCTCCATCGTACCTCTTAGTCTCTTCATTTGTGTTACCATAATACCAAGAGTGTGTCACTATTAATTTGTACCAATCACTTTCTTCCTCGCCACCATTTACTTTATCTCCTGATTTTAAATAATCATAATAACTATTATCGACAAATATATCAGTATCAGCTCCTGCAATAATATTACCATTCCCGGCAACTGTTCCGTTTGATATGCCATTTATTCTTTGAAATAAATCCGTTTCGTTCCATTCTGGACAGTTCCCATTTGGGCATACATGAGAAGAACCGCTTATATGCCATTCAGAATTCCGAGCAAAACCTATTTCTGCCTTTTCTTTTAAGATTGTTTCTTTTAATAAATATAACTGTCCTTTTTCTGTTACTCCAATTATCCTATACATATATTTATCATATTCATCTGTACACTTCGTTTGATCATTTGTTCCAAAACAGATCCAGTTTGGTACGTCATTTGTCCCTTGATATCTATACATACCACCAACTAATCCTTTGGTTAAACTTTCTCCTGCATCTTCTCTTAAAAATGCTATTATCGGACTTTTTTTACTTGCTTCGCATCTTAAACTATCTACTTTTATGGTGATGTTTAATTCCTTTCCTCCTAAGTATGATTGGTTAGTATTAGTATTATTCACTTTTAAATATCCTTTTATAGTTGATGGGCTACCATCAATTACACTTAGTTCTACTTCTATTTCTTTTGTTATGGAAGAGGATATTTCTTCTGGCAATAAATCATGTAAATCTATTATTTCATCTGTTATATCTGATGCAATATATAATTTAGCATCGCCTTTTTGCAATACTCTTCCCATAGATTCTTCACTTGTATCCATTGTGATTGTTACTTTAGCTGTACAATCACTTGCTTCTTTATTCGTTCCTGTTATTGTAGCTAATGTTAATGTCCCACTTTGAACATCAGTTTTATAGTTTTCGCCTGGAACATCAGTAGCAAAATGTTCTCTTTTTTCTTTATCAGATGCCATATCAGGTACCGATAAGTTTATATGCATAGACTCTACTCCTTGCTTTATTGATACGACATCAGCACTACCTGTTTCAATATCAACATTAGTATTAGTGGTATCTCCACTTACATTTAAGGAAAAGAAGGCATAAGTTGCCCCGACTACCACAATTACTAAAGTTACAACACCTATTATACTTCCAATTAATATTTTCTTTCTATTTTCTTCATTCATAACCATATCCTATTGTTAATAACTTATCTTATTAACAACACCTTTCCTATCTTATATGGTTATTATATAATACCCCCCCCCGTGTCAATTTTTGACATTAGTTTTGTTGAAGCGAACGTCAAAATGGTGTCAAAAAAGACTCTTATTTACTAAGAGTCACTTCTAAAGATATATCTTCCGTTAAAGGAGTTCCGGAAGCTATACTTTGACTAGTTACATATCCATAGCCATTTGTCTTTAAATCAATGCCTACTAAGTTAGCATATGTTCTTACTTCATTTAAACTCCATCCGGTTAAATCTTCCATTAAATAGTCATGACTATTACTAGTTAAGAAAACTTTACTACCCTCTAAGACTTTGCTACCTTTTAAAGGATATTGGTTAATAACATATTTACCTGTACCTAAAGTATAAACTTTTAAATTTTGATTAATTAATTCTTCTTTAACTGTTGTTGCTTCTTTACTAATATAATTATTTAATGTCACAATTTGACTATTTTCGTTAGGATCAACATTTTCAATACCTAAATAAGATACAATATCATCTACTACTTTGGTTAGTTCATCGGCAATTGGTTTAGCATTTGATGAATTTAATTGTTGCGCTGCTACATAAACAATATATTTAGGATCTTCTTTAGGGAATATTCCAGCAAAAGAACGAATATAATCATAAGTTCCATTTAAATATCCACCTTTAGGGGATGCTATTTGAGCTGTTCCTGTTTTACCTATCATCGTTGTTTTAGAAGGACGCCACATAGATGAAGAACTCATTCCTTCATAAACAACTTTATACATTAAATCTTTCATATAATCAGTTGTTTCTTTACTATAGACTTTTTCTACCTCGGTTCTTTTTCCTTCATAAACTGTTTCCCCTTTGGCATTAACAATTTTATCAACTATATAAGGCTTTAAAGTAGTTCCATCATTAGTTAAACTAGATAAAGCTTCAAGCATTTGAATTGGGGTTACACTAATACCTTGGCCGAATCCGGCATTGGCAAGTTCTGTTTCATAATGAAAGTCAACTACCCCACTAGCTTCACTGGCAAGTTCGATTCCCGTCTTTTGACCAAAACCAAGTTTTTGATAATAATCCGTTAATTTTTCAACTCCTAGTCGTCTAGCAATAATGGAAGCCGCAACATTAGAAGAATAAGTAAAACCAGTATCAAATGAAATATCTCCCCAACCTTGACCTTTATTGTGATCTTTAATAATAGCGTCTGCTACTTTAATTTGGCCTGAATGATATAATTCAGATCCATTATAAATTCCTGATTCTATTGAACTGGCAAAAGAAAATATTTTCATAGTACTACCAGGTTCATAAGTGTAACTTACTAAAGGATTCATATAAATACTTAAGCCTTCTCGATCATTAGGATTAAAATTAGGAACTGTTGAACTAGCTACAATTGCCCCTGTTTTAGCATCCATAACTGTAAATATTAACCATTCCATTTTATAATTTTTCGCTAAATTACTTGTTAAAGTTTCAGCAAAAAGTTGAATATTACTATCTAAAGTTAGATAGATATCTTCTCCATTAACCGCTTCTTCGGTTATAACTTCGGCACTAGGAAGAGTATAACCATAAGCATCCGTTTGGTAAGTTGTTTTGCCATTCGTACCACTTAATTCCTTATTATAGTAAGCTTCAATTCCTAATTCCCCAATTATTTCTCCATCTTCATTACCGTTTGGTTTTTTGGCATAACCAATTATATAGGAAGCAAATGATCCCATACTATAAGTTCTTTTTTGACTTTGAATAAAATCTATTCCGGGTAAATCTAAAGCTTCAATTTTATTTTTTAAAGACTCTGTAATATTACTTCCTTTAGAACCAAACTCTACTTGATATTTACCTTCTTTGTTTAATCTTTCCATAGCTTCATCATAAGGAATACCTAAGTATTCATTAAGCATTTTTGCAGTTGTATCTTTATCTACGACATAATCCTTTTCTCTTTTTGGATCTAAGTAAGCAATAATTTTATAAGAATTAACGACGGAAGCTAAAGTATTACCATCTTTATCATATATATTTCCTCTTTTAGCATAAATTGTTTCTGTTTTAGTATTTCTATTACTAGCTAAATTATGTAAATTAATACCATCTACTTTACTACTTAAAGAAACATAAGAAAGTTTAATAATTATGGCAATAAAAAGAAAAGCCACAATTAAGATAAATACTTTAGGTATTCTTACTGTAACTTTTCGCATAATTATTATTCTCCAACTTTAACAATATTGTCACTATTATAAGAAAGGCCATATAAAGCGGCAATTTTTTGAATATTTTCCATACTAACTAATTCATCAATTTGCATTTCTAAACTTTCATTAGCATTTTCTTGTTTTTCTATTTTACTTTTTAATTTTTCTGTTTCAATATTAGTTTGACTTAATAAAGCCTTTGAAAAAACACTAGCGGTAGGTATAGAGATAAGTAAAAAAACTAATAAAGCATACATAAACTTTTCTCCTTTAAGTAATTTTAATCTTTTCATTTTTTTTCTTGGCATTTTATTAAATCCTTTCTATAATTCTTAACTTAGCACTATGGCTTCTCGTATTTTCTTGTAATTCCCTTTCACTCGGCGTTATGGGCTTTTTATTTATCAATTTAATTTTCGGCTTATATTCTTCGGGAATATCAGGCATTCCTTTAATTATCTCCGGAACTTCACTAAAGTTTTTAAAAACATTTTTAACAATGCGATCTTCTAGGGAATGAAAAGTTATAACACTCATTCTTCCGCCTTTTTTTAAGATATCAATGGCATCAGGTAAAACTTTTTTTAAAACCTCTAGTTCTTTATTTACTTCAATTCTTAAAGCTTGAAAGATTTTTCTTTCGGGATGATTTTTAAAGAAATAATTAGCACCCACGCTAGATTTAATTATTTCCACTAATTCTTTAGTAGTTTTAATTTCTTTATCTTTCCTTGCTTTAATTAGGCCTGCACTAATTCTTTTAGCTAATTTTTCTTCTCCGTAGCTAAAGAATATTTGGCTTAATTCTTTTTCACTATAATTATTAACTATATCTTTCGCACAAATGGGATTATCTAAATTCATTCGCATATCTAAAGGAGCATCATTCATAAAAGAAAATCCTCTTTTAGCGTCATCTATTTGAGGTGATGAGAAACCAAGATCAAATATAATTCCATCTATTTCTTTAATTCCTATTTCCAGAAGGGATTTTTTTAAATCTACAAAATTAATTGGTAAAATTCGGTAATTGCTACCCACTTCTTTTAAAAGGTGATCAGCATACTTGCGTGCTTCTTCATCTTGATCAATGCCAATCAAAAGGCCATCATTATCTAACTTTCGCAATATTTCTTTACTCATTCCGGCATAACCTAAAGTGGCATCAACATAAATTCCCTTAGGATTAATATTTAAAGAATTAATAATTTCTTCTAACATTACACTATAATGTTTCACTATAACCCTCAAATAAATTTTCAGCAATATCCTCTAATTTGGAAGCATTCTCTTTCATATATTGATTGTATTCTGCTTCGTTCCAAATTTCAATGCGGTCATTTACGCCGATTATAACACATTCTTTGGTTAAATCGGCGTAGCTAACCAACGGGGAGGTAATATTGATTCGACCCATCTTGTCGAATTCACATACAGAGGCACCGGCAAAA
>CANRKS010000028.1 GCA_947631285.1 uncultured Bacilli bacterium
AACTCAGATACGGATAATCCTTCCATAAAACATGATGTAATCGGAATTTCTACGGTTGTACCATCTGGCTTAGCCATTAATCCACGCATACCAGCAAGTTGGGTAAAGTTAGAAATCTTACCACGAGCTCCACTGTTCATCATCATGAAGATTGGATTAGTAAAGTTATCTTTGGCTATTTCCGCTAAAGCATCTTTTACTTTATCAGTAGCTTCTGACCAGATTTGAATAACCCCATTATATCTTTCTTGTTCAGTAATTAAACCTTTTTGATATTGTTTATTAATCTTATCAACTCTTGTTTTAGCTTCGGCAATAATTTCTTCTTTAGCATCACTTCTTACTACATCAGCAGCTGATACAGTAATACCTGCAATGGTTGAATATTTAAAGCCTTGATCTTTTAATTTATCAAGCATAACAGAAGTTTCTGTTGTTTTATATCTTTTAAACACTTGAGCAATTATTTGACCTAAAGTTTTTTGAACAAATGGTCCTACTAAAGGCATAGCTTTAATTGCTTCTTCTAAATTAGTACCCATACTTAAGAAATATTTACTTGGTGTAATACCTTCAATATTTTCTTTAGTTCCTTCGTTTAAATAAGGGAAAGTATCAGGTAAAATTTCATTAAATTTAATTTTACCAACTGTGGTAACTAAATATTTATTAATTTGTTCTTCCGTAAATAATTTATGTTTAAATGATCTAACTGGAATAGCAATTCTCGTATGAAGATCGATTTCTCTTCTTTCATAAGCCATTAAGGCTTCATTACAATCTTTATAAGCCTTTCCTTCATTTTTACCACCAGCTTCTTCCATAGTTAGGTAACAATTACCTAGTACCATGTCTTGACTAGGAGTAACAATAGGTTTTCCATCTTTAGGATTTAAGATGTTATTAGCACCCAACATTAAAATTCGTGCTTCGGCTTTAGCTTCTTCTGATAAAGGAACGTGAACAGCCATTTGGTCACCATCGAAATCGGCGTTAAAAGCTGTACATACAAGAGGATGTAGACGAATAGCTTTACCGCCAACTAATTTTGGTTCAAACGCTTGAATACCAAGACGGTGTAACGTTGGAGCTCGGTTAAGCATTACAGGATATTCGGTAATAACTTCTTCAACAATATCCCAAACACTTTCATCTCTCGCTTCAATTAATTTTTTAGCCCCTTTAATGTTATGAGCTAAACCTTTTTCAACTAAGCCATGAATAACATGAGGTTTAAATAACTCAATAGCCATTTCTTTTGGTAACCCACATTGATACATCTTTAAGTTAGGTCCAACTACGATAACCGAACGGCCTGAGTAATCAACTCTTTTACCAAGTAAGTTTTGACGGAATCTTCCTTGCTTTCCTTTAAGCATACTAGATAAACTCTTTAAAGGTCTATTAGAAGCCGCTGTGATGCTTCTTCCTCTTCTACCATTATCAAATAAAGAGTCCACTGCTTCTTGAAGCATTCTCTTTTCATTTTGAACAATGATAGTTGGCGCTCCAAGTTCTAGTAATTTTTTTAAACGGTTATTCCGATTAATTATTCTTCGATATAAATCATTTAAATCACTTGTGGCAAAACGACCACCATCAAGTTGAATCATTGGTCTAAGTTCTGGAGGAATAACTGGTAAAACTGTTAAAACCATCCATTCAGGTTTATTGCCTGATTCTTGGAAAGCAACTAAAGCATCAAGTCTCTTAACAAGACGAATTCTTTTTTGACTTGTAGCGTTTTCTAATTCTTCCCGAACATTCGCAATTTCTTTTTCTATATCAACTCTTTTAAGTAATTCTTGGATTGCTTCTGCACCCATTCCTACTTTAAAAGTATTACCATATTTTTCATAATAAGCCCGATATTCTTTATCAGATAATGTTTGCTTTGCTTCTAGAGGAACATTACCTGGATCAATAACCACATAGCTTACAAAATATAACACTTCTTCCAAATCTCTAGGGCTCATATCAAGAACTAAGCCCATTTTAGATGGAACACCTTTAAAGAACCAGATATGAGAGCATGGCGCAGCAAGTTCAATATGTCCCATTCTTTCTCTTCTAACTTTAGAACGGGTAACTTCAACACCACAGCGATCACAAACAACATTTTTATATCTTAATCTTTTATATTTTCCACAAGCACATTCAAAATCTTTGGTAGGTCCGAAAATTTTCTCGCAGAATAAACCATCTCTTTCTGGCTTTAAAGTACGATAGTTGATAGTTTCTGGCTTTTTTACTTCACCGTATGACCAGCTTCTGATTTTTTCAGGAGAGGCAATACTTATTTTAATACCTTTAAATTTACTTACATCTATCATTATTCCACCTCGATATCTTCTTCTAATTCGCCAGGGAATTCTAAGTCATCTAATGAATCTTGTTCTTCATCTTCTTCATTTACCGGTGTAAATGGCTCTTCTGATGCTTCTGGAGTCTCAGGTAATTCAATCTCTTCAATTCTAAATGATTCATTTTCATCTTCGTCCTCTTCAAGATCTTTAAACTCTAAGACATTATCATCATTATCAATAACTTGAACATCTAATCCTAAAGCTTGGAATTCCTTAACTAATACTCTAAATGATTCAGGAACACCAGCTTGATTAACTAATTTTCCTTTGACTAAAGCTTCATAAACTTTAACTCTTCCGATGATATCATCAGCTTTAACAGTTAAGATTTCTTGAAGGACATGAGCTGCACCATATGCATATAGTGCCCAAACTTCCATTTCTCCAAATCTTTGACCACCAAATTGCGCCTTACCACCAAGTGGTTGTTGCGTAACTAAAGAATAAGGTCCGGTTGCTCTCGCATGTAATTTATCATCAACCATGTGATGTAATTTAACCATGTACATTACCCCAACGGAAATTCTTTGATCAAATGGTTCCCCTGTCCGACCATTATATAATACCGTTTTACCATCAGGATCCATACCAGCAGCTTGCATTTCTTCTTGAATGTCTTCCCAAGAAGCACTGTCAAATACTGGTGTGGCATAATGAACGCCTAGTTTTTTACCAGCCATTCCTAAATGTAATTCTAAAATTTGACCTATGTTCATCCGAGATGGAACCCCAAGAGGATTAAGCATAATGTCAACTGGACGACCATCTGGTAAATATGGCATATCTTCTTCTGGTAAGACTAAAGAAATAACTCCCTTATTACCATGTCGACCAGACATTTTATCACCAATTTGAATTTTTCTTTTTTGAATAATATATACTCTTATAACTTTTGATACTCCTGGTTGTAATTCATCAGAATTTTCTTTAGTATAAACTTTAACATCATGAACTACACCACCAGCACCGTGTTCAACTCTTAACGAAGTATCTCTTACTTCTCTTGTCTTTTCTCCAAATATAGCATGAAGTAATTTTTCTTCACTAGTTAATTCTTGAACACCTTTTGGCGTAACTTTACCAACTAAGATATCGCCTTCTTTAACTTCAGTACCAATTTTAACAATACCATCAGCATCAAGATTTTTCCGAGCTTCTTCACCAACATTAGGAATATCTCTCGTAATTTCTTCTGGTCCTAATTTAGTATCACGACAATCGATATCATAGTGATCTATATGTAAGGATGTATAAACATCATCTTTAACTAATCTTTCATTTAAGATGACGGCATCTTCATAGTTATAACCATTGTAAGTCATGAAAGCTACGGTCATGTTTTTACCTAAAGCAAGTTCACCTTTTTCGGTTGATGGGCCATCAGCAATAACTTGACCTTTATGAACTTTATCACCTTTTTTAACAAGAGGATGATGATTTATTGCACTAGAAGCATTACTTCTTTCAAAATTAGCTAAATGATAAGTATCTACTCCATCTTTAACTTTAACAACGATTTTTAAACCATCGGCATATTCAACAACACCTGGAGCTTTACAAACGATCGTTGAACCAGAATCACGAGCCGCGATCCATTCTACACCAGTACCAACAATTGGAGCTTCACTCGTAAGAAGAGGAACAGCTTGACGTTGCATGTTAGATCCCATTAAGGTCCGATTAGCATCATCGAATTCCAAGAATGGAATACAACTGGTCGTAATAGAAACTACTTGACTAGGAGCTACGTCAACATAATCAACTAAATCTTTCTTAACCATTACGTTATCGCCATTATGACGAACTAAGATTTCATCTTCAATAATGGCATTTTTATCATCTAATTTAACCGTTGCTTGACTTATATATAAATCTTGTTCTTCATCCGCTGTCATATAAGTAATTTCATCAGTAACAACACCTTTTTCTACTTTACGATATGGTGTCATAATGAATCCATACTCATTAATTTTAGCATATCCGGCTAAACTTGTAATAAGACCGATATTTTGACCTTCAGGAGACTCAATCGGACAAATACGACCATAGTGAGATGAGTTAACATCCCGTACTTCCATACCGGCTCTTTCTCTTGATAAACCACCAGGTCCTAAACTTGATAAACGTCTTTTATCAGTAAGTTCAGCAATCGGATTAATTTGATCCATGAATTTAGATAATTGGCTAGATCCAAAGAATTCTTTTAAAGCCGCTGTTACAGGACGGATATTTATTAGAGTTTTTGGGGTAATATTTTCTACTTCTTGAGTAGTCATTCTTTCTCTAATAACTCTTTCCATTCTAGAAACACCAGTTTTAAATTGATTTTGAATAAGTTCTCCTACTTGACGAACTCTTCTGTTTCCTAAGTTATCTATTTCATCAGTATTACCAATATTACTATGTAAATTTAAATAGTATGATACCGCAGCATAAATATCAGGAATAGTTAATCTCTTTTCATCAACACTCGTATCAATACCAATTACTTTTACAATTTTCTTTTCATCTACTTTATCGTAAACTAAAACTTCTTGAATCTTATTATAATCATCAAGTTCCATATTCGTAATAGTTTCTTTTAAATTATAACCATTAGCAAAAACTTCTTTTAAAGTTGCTAAAACATCTTTATCAATAACTGTACCTTTATTAGCTACCACTTTATTTTTAACTTTAATATCTTCAGCTAAAGTACATCCTAATAATCTTTCACATACATTTAATTTTTTATTAAATTTATAACGACCTACTTTAGCTAAATCGTAACGGAAACGATCAAAGAATCTGGTAATAAGTTGGTTTTTAGCACTATCTAAAGTTGCTGGTTCACCAGGTCTTAATTTCTCATAAATTTCAATTAAAGCTTCATCCGTATTTTTAGTATTATCTTTAGATAAAGTATTTTGTAAATATTCATTTTCACCAAAAACACTGATAATGTCTTCATCACTAGATAAGCCAATTGCTCTTAAGAATGTTGTAACAGGAACTTTTCTCGTTCTATCAATTCTTACATAAACAATGTTTTTAGCATCTGTTTCAAATTCTAGCCAAGTACCTTTATTAGGTATTACTTCACCAGAAATAATATGACGGCCATTTTTATCTATTTCCTTTTTAAAATAAATAGATGGACTACGAACAAGTTGAGAAACAATAACTCTTTCGGCCCCATTAATAATAAAGGTACCAGCTTCCGTCATAAGAGGCATGTCTCCTAAAAATATTTCTTGTTCTTTTACTTCTCCCGTTTCATGAATGAATAATCTTGCCTCTACTTTAAGTGGAGCGGCATAGTTTACCATTCTCTCTTTTGCTTCCTTAATAGAATACCTTGGAGTTTCAAAAGAATAATCTCCAAATTCTAAAGAGATATTACCTGTAAATGATTCAACAGGAAATAAGTCATCAAAAACTTCTCTAATTCCCTTTTCTAAGAAGTCTTGATAACTTTTCTTTTGAATTTCTAGTAAGTCAGCAAGTTCTAGCGTATTTTTTGATTTTGCAAAGCTTCTTCTTTCGCGATAGTCACCAAATTTTAAGGTCTTATAAGCCACGATATCACCCCTATACACAGTTTTTTAAATTTGAAAATACAAATACGTCACCAATTTATAATTTTATCAACATTTATCTATGAAGTCAATAAATTTTTGGCAGAAATTACCCAAAATCCTTTACTTTTTTCGATAATTTCACACATACTCATTTTTTCTAATTCCTTCTTGACACTTTTCGCTCCTTGATCTTTAGAAATAACAAACCAAAGTTCACCATCTTTATTTAATCTTGCTAATCCCCCTTTTAAAAATTCCATTAAAACTTCTTTACCCGCTCTAATTGGAGGATTAGTAATAATTAAATCATATTTTTCTAAAACACTTTCATAGATGTTGCTTTCCCAGGCAGTTACATCTACTTCATTTTCTTCAATATTCATCTTAGCAAGATGAAGTGCTCTTTTATTTATATCAACCATATCAACATGTTTATTTAAAGTTTTGCTTAATACAATACCAATGAATCCATATCCACATCCCATATCTAATATTTTAGAAAAATCTTTATGAGATGCTAAAAAAGTTTTCACTAAAAGAGAACTGGCATAATCAATTCTATTTTTGGAAAAAACTCCATTATCACTATTAAACGTAAAATTATATGCATCTAAAGAATAATTTATGCGACGTATTTCACTCTTTAAATTATCCCCATTGGTAAAATAATGTTCCAATATTTTTCCCCGTTTCTTGTATATTTAAGTATAACATAATTATTTTCCCTAAACAAGCACAAAATCAGGAAAAATTCCTGATTTCAATAATTATTATTTATTCAATAATTTATTTACTCAACATTAGTTATATAATAAGGTGTATTTCTCGTTCCCTTACCATCTAACTTCACTATAGAGCCATCTAAGTAGAAGACTGGGTGGACAAAACTTAATGCAGTCGTTTCGGCTATATTGAGATGATGGGTAGTATCGACATACCAAGCCCTATAACGGGGCTCCGGACCAGGATGCCTTGACGCGAGCCATGTGTCACCTTGGAAATTCATCCAACTATCCTTATTATTTGTAGAATTGCCAGGATTTCCTCCAAGACATGTATATAATACATCATGTATGTACATTAGATTTATTTTAGCATCCACTGTGTTTTCCCATGTATATGGTTGAGAAATTACAGGGCTATCTTTACTGATTACAAAATGAGACGTTTCAGAATTGCCTGTTTCTATGGCATACATTTCATCTCCATAATATAATTTGCCATCATAAGCTTCGTTTGTATCCCCATAATACCAAGAGTGTGTTGCAATTAAATTGTACCAATCACTTGCTTCTCCCCCACTATTTTCATCACCTGATTTTAAGTAATCATATTGAATGCTATCAACAAATATGTCTGTGTTAGAGATTGCACCGGAATTGGAGCCATACCCATCAATCAGCCCATTCGATGTTCCGTTTATTCTTTTAAACAAATCTGCCTCATTCCATTCTGGGCATTTTCCATTCGAACATGTATTAACCTCTGATTCATCCAATCTATTACCCATATTCCATGAAAATTGAGTATGACTTCCTTCTTTTAAAGGTGTTTCTTTTAATAAATATAACTGTCCTTCTTTTGTTACACCAATTATTCTATACATATATTTATCATATTCATCTGTACACTTCGTTTGATCATTTGTTCCAAAACAGATCCAGTTTGGTACGTCATTTGTCCCTTGATATCTATACATACCACCAACTAATCCTTTGGTTAAACTTTCTCCTGCATCTTCTCTTAATAATGCTATTACTCGTTTACTTACCCCACATACTAAATTATCTACTGTTATCGTAATATTTAATGTTTTACCTGCTAAGTATGATTGATCTGATCCTGTATTATTTACTTTTAAATAGCCTGTTATTGATGCTTCAGCGCTTTCACTGACACTTAATTCTACTTCTATCTCTTTTGTTACTGAATTAGGTACTTCTTCAGTCAACAAATCATATAAATCTACTGTTTCTTCGGTTTGACCTGATGTAATATATAATATCGTATCTCCTTTTTGCAATACTCTTCCCATAGAATCATCACTTGTATCCATTGTGATTGTTACTTTGGCGGTACAATCACTTGCTTCTTTATTAGTTCCTGTAATTGTTGCAAACGTTAATGTTCCTTCCTCTTCACTTAATTTGTAATTATCTTCGGTATCAGTAGCATAATATTCTTTATTAGGATTATTTTCAGCCATATCAGAAACTGTTAAATTGATATGGATATTTTCTGCACCTTGCTCGATTGTTACAACATCAGCCGTTCCTGTTTCAATATCAACATTAGTATTAGTGGTATCTCCACTTACATTTAAGGAAAAGAAGGCATAAGTTGCACCCACTACGGCAATTACTAAAGTTACAACACCTATTATACTTCCAATTAATATTTTCTTTTTATTTTCTTCATTCATAACCATATCCTATTGTTAATAACTTATCTTATTAACAATCCCTTTCCTACTTTATATGGTTATTATATAATACCCCCCCCCGGTGTCAATTTTCGTTCAAAATTTGTTGGAACGGACGTCAAATTGGCGTCAAAAAAAAGAAGTATTATCTTCTTCTCTTTGTCTTTTCTTCTTTGGGTAAGAATACTATTGGATCTATACTATAGCTCCAACTTTTCCAATCATTAATCGCTTTTTCAAATTCCATTTCATTTTTAGTGGTTTTAATAATATGATCGGTTTTTCTAACTTCATCATATTTTTGAATAAAAGTATCCATACATAATTCACTCATTACTACTGGTGAATAATAAGGATAATGAACAATATCTTCACTTTCTTCTAATCTACTTTTTAAAATACTAGCAATATCAAGAGTATCCAAATCAACAAAATGAGTTAAATCTTGATAAGATATTTCACAACCTCTTACTACTATATCTGAAAGAAAACTAGCCCAGTTATAAGATTCTAAATTAGCTTTAGTAGGTTTATCTATACATTCAACATCAGCATCTTTAGGATTTAAAGAATGCGCAATTAATAAAGCCATAATAGCCAAAAGTCTATTATTAAAAGCTCCATTAGGATCTAACTCTTTAACTATTTTAGGATTAGCTGAGTATTGAAAAATTCTTTTTACTTTTACTTCTTTGGCCTTTTTATTAATTCGGTTTCCATCCCAAATTATTTTGTCAAAAAAATGTTGATCACTAACTATTGTTAAATAACCATCTATTATTTGAAAATTAATAACAGAATACTTTAAGGCATTAATTTTCCTAATATATACTTGACTATTACCATATGTTCTTATATTATCAATAACTTCATTTACTAGGGGCATTATATTCACTCCTTTTTTTGTTTAATTATTATAATAAATTTTTAGCTTTTGTCAAATTATAAAGGATTATTCCTCACATAAAGAATAATCCTTTTCTAATTTTTTATTTTGAAAAATATTTTTACCATTTTGACAGCTTAAAATATTAAATTTAGGAAGCGAATAATAAGTATGCCCATTATTAGTCTCTATTTCACTATCCTTTGTTATCGAATCAAAAGTTATTTTCTTATCTTTTAAGGCATATGATAATTCATAATTATCAATACCATAATTTAAATAAATATTATCTAGACATAAAGTATAATAATTATCAATATAATCTTTTAGATTATGATCACAATCATTACTTTCAATTACTTCAAATGAATAATTATCATATAAATTATTTTCTTCTATTTTAGTGTTAATTAAAGTTAATTCTTCACTTTTTTTATTATAAGAATTTAAAAGTCCTACCACCGTGATATAATCATATATTTTATAATTTTGAATAGAGGTATCATTAACATTAACTATTAACTTACTATTATCATTAAATTTAACATAACCATTTAAACTATTATCTGCCATTGTATATTCTTTTAATTCTATTTTACTATTACCAATAATTTTACTTACTTTACCTGTAACTTTAATAAAATCATGTTTATATTTTTTATAAGCTTCTCTCGGTTCACTTAAAAGAGTATTAATATCAATATTTTCTACTAAACTAGTATTGCAAACAAAATTCATTTTATAATCATTATCAAAAATGTAATTATTTTGACATTTATAAATACGATAAAATAAGCTATTATAAACAGAAACATCATTATTGATTTTATTTTCTAAAATAAAAATAGGACTTACTTCTAAAGTATAAGTTTTTAAATAATCAATACTATAAGTAAATACTAAAAGTAAAATAGGCAAATAAATAGTTAGAAAAAGATTTAATTTTTTACTAGTGGCTAAAAAGATTTCAAAAAGAATAATTCCTAAGGCCACACAAATTAATTTATAAATTGTATAAATATTTATAAAAAAAGGAATGATAATCATAAGTATACTAAGTATTAATAAAATAAGTCTCTTTTTTTCCATGTTAACCTCTTCTTATATTATAACCTAAATATTTTTTAAAAACAAAAAAGTTAGCCATCGCTAACTCTTTATTTACTAAATTTTACTTATTAGTTTAAAGCATCTTTTAATTTGCTTCCTGCTTTAAATGAAGCAACTGTCTTTGCAGGAATTTTTA
>CANRKS010000029.1 GCA_947631285.1 uncultured Bacilli bacterium
CTGCGTTACAACCGCCTCCACCAACACCAACGACTTTTATTTTGGCAATTTGATCCATTTGTAATTCGTTCATTTTTTCATCTCCTTAATTATCAAAAAAGTATCCAAATAATTTTCCTAGTAAAGAATTATCAGCAATACCAACTTTCTTTAAAGTACCACCTAATTCTTCTTGTTCTTCTTTATTAAAAACAGAAAATTCCACATTTCTTAACTTTAATCTACTATTATAATACTTTATAATTCCTACCGCTGTACTATATTTATTGCTTCGAGCCCCAATTTCTTCAGTTTTGCCTAATATGGCTAAATTACCGAGCAAGTCATCGATCAAGATATCAAAATCCTCACTCTCTGTAACTCCTCCTGTGAATATTATATAACTTATTTCTTTCTTTGTTAAGAGATTAATTTGTTTTTTAACCAAATTTATAATCTCTGTAAGTCTTCCCATGACGATTTCTGATGCATCATATTGGTTTATTTTAACTTTCTCATCATATTTATCTATAAAGCTAAGTGATTCATTAGGTTGACTTAGTCTTGTATGAGCAAGAGATAGATGTTCTTTTAAATATAAGGCATCTTCTTTTTTTAATTTATAAACATAAGCCAAGTCATTAGTAATATTTTCACCACCAATATCGATTACTTCTAAGTTGGTTAAAATGCCCCGATTAAAGATTGATACTGTTGTTGTTTCTTCACCAATATTAACTAATGCGCCGATTGTTTTATTTAAATCTTTAGTTTTATGTTCATAATAATCTCCTAAAGGAGAAATTACAACATCAACTAAATCAACCCCAATACTTTTCAAACAAGCATTGATCCCTTCAATATTTTTCTTAGGAACAGTTACAACAATAGCCTTCATTGTTAATTGTTCAGCAACCATATTAAGAGGATTATTAACTACTTCATCATTAACTTTAAAAGATGTTGGCAAAACAGTTACTAACTCCCGGTTGTCTAAAACTTTATTATAAACACATTTTTGCATGGCTCTTACAATATCAGCATTAGTAATAATTTTTTCGGGATCACCAACCGTAACTGTCCCTCCACTTAAAAAGCATTCTGTATAAAGACTAGGAACGGTGGCAATTACTTTTTTAACGGGAACACCTAAAATATTTTCTGCTTTTTTAAAAACTTCAGCAAAAGCCTCTTGAGCACTTTCGCCATTAATTACATAACCTTTTTTTATACCTCGAGAAGGAGTTTCTACGCATGCTAAAATATTAATCTTATTTTTGACTACTTCACCTACTACTAATTTAATATAAGAAGAACCAATATCTAAACTGGCAATAAACTTGCGCATAATGTCACTCCTATTTTCTTAAACCTATTATATCGAAAAATAGACATCTTAGCAAGATTTTTAAGAAAAAAGGCAAAAAAAGAATTACTATTTTAAATTCTTTAGTAATTCATCTTTTTTCATTGTACTATAGCCTTTAATTCCAGCTTCTTTAGCTAAAGTCTTTAATTCCGCTAATGTTTTAGTGCTTAAATCATTAGTTTCTTTCTTTACTTCTTTTTTTGATTCCTCTTTTACTTCTTTTGCTACTTTGCCATTTAAAGCATCTTTTGAAGCATTAACTAATTTAGTAAAAGATTCAGCGTCATTAATAGCTATTTCTGATAACATCTTTCGATTAATTTCAATACCAGCTTTATTTAATCCATCCATAAATTTAGAATAACTAATATCATTTAAGCGACAAGCTGCATTAATTCTTGTAATCCATAATTTACGGAAATTTCTTTTATTTTGTTTCCGATCACGATAAGCGTAAGAGCCACTGTGAAATAATTGTTCTTGAGCTGTTTTGTATAATCTATGTTTACTTCCAAAATAACCTTTTGCTTGTTTTAAAACTTTACGTCTTCTATTTTTTGACACGTTTCCGCCTTTAACTCTTGCCATAATATTTTTCCCCCTTAACTAGATAACAGATTTTAATCTGCTAGCTTCTCCTTTCGCTAAGATTCCTTTGTTTCTTCTTTGGCGTACAGCTTTTGCTGAGTCTTTAGCTGTTTTATGGTTTCCATTACCTTTTTTATAAGTAATTGTGCCATTTTTCTTTACTTTAAGCACTTTACTACTCGCTTTATGTGTTTTTTGCTTTCCCATAACAATTCTCCTTCCACTACTTATTTCTAGGTGCAATTAATAAAGACATTTGACGGCCTTCCAATTTAGGTTCTACCTCAATTTGACCAAATTCTTCTAAGGCATTGGCAAAATTAATTAAAACATCTTTTCCTAGTTCCGTATGAGCCATTTCTCTTCCTTTAAATCTAATAAATGCTTTTATTTTATGGCCTTTCTTTAAGTAATCGGCTGCATTTTTCTTCCGAGTTTCAAAATCATGAACATCAATTCGAACTGATAAACGATATTCTTTAACTTCTTTATTATTTTCTCTTTGTCTTTTTTGCGTTTCTTTTAATTTCTTTTGCCTTTCATAACGATACTTATTGTAGTCCATTATTTTTGCTACCGCTGGTGTACTATTTTCACTCATCAAAACGAGATCAAGGCCAGCATAATTGGCTAAAGTAAGAGCATCTGGTAAGTTTTTAACTCCCATTTTTTCGCCATTTGGACCAATTACCATAAGTTCCGCTACTTTGATTTGATCATTAATTTGTAGATCATCTGTCTTTGCTATATAAAGCACCTCCAACAATATTAAAAAGTGAGTAATTTATACCCACTTTAAAAACCTTTTTTAAGAATTAACTTTTCGGCTTTTAACCCATCGCTACTTCGCAATCAGGTGGATATAAATCTCTTTCCTTTTTAAAACAATAATAGTTTAACACTACATAATATGTTTTGTCAATTGTTTTTATACTGCCCATTATTTTTTATTTTTGATTTTATCAGCAATTAGATCTAAGAATTGATCAAGAGATACAGTTGTCGTTTCATTGCTGCCATATGGACGATAGCTAACTGTTTTATCATCAACTTCTTTTTGACCAATTATTAAAGTTAAAGGAATTTTATGAACAACACTGTCCCGCATTTTATAACTTAATTTTTCTTCTCTTTCATCAACGGAAACCCGATAAAGAGCTAATTTATCTTTTAAACTTCTACAATAATCTAAATGATATTCATTATTTACGGGAATAATATTAATTTGCACCGGTGATAGCCAGAAAGGAAGTGCTCCTTTTGTTTCTTCTAAAATAAAAGCGGTAAAGCGGTCAAAAGTGCCAAAAATTGCTCGATGTAAGACAACAGGAATTTGACTCTTTCCTTCACTATCAATATAAGAAAGATTGAATCTTCTTGGTAGTAAAAAGTCTAATTGACAAGTTGATAAAGTAACTTCAGGTCCGACAGCTGGTTTTACTTCTACATCTAATTTAGGGCCATAGAAAGCTGCTTCACCAATAGCTTCATAGTAATGAATACCAAAACTATTTAATACTTCTCTTAATTTATTTTCAGCCTCATTCCACATTTTATCATCATCAAAATATTTATCTTTATCTAAAGGATCTCTTAGAGATAATCTAAACTTATAATTTTCGATGCCAAAATCGTGATATACATCTAAAATTAGTTTTACAACTTTTTCAAATTCTTCCCCAATTTGATCAGGTCTAACAAAAAGATGGGCATCGTTTTGACACATGCAGCGAACCCTTTCAAGTCCCTTAACGGCTCCACTGGCTTCATATCTAAAGTCAGTAGCGAATTCCCCAATTCGAATAGGCAAATCACGATAAGAATGAAGTTCATTAGCATAAACGAGCATATGATGAGGACAATTCATAGGCCTTAAAACAAATTCTTCATCATCAACCTTCATAGAAGGAAACATATTTTCTTGATAGTGATCCCAATGACCTGATGTTTTATATAAATCTACTGTTCCTACACAAGGAGTATAAACATGAAGATAACCTAATTTTTGCTCTTTTTCATAAATATAATTTTCTAATTGCTTACGAATTATTGCTCCATTTGGTAACCATAAAGGCATTCCTTTTCCTACTAAGTCATGAGTAGTAAAAATGTTTAAAGCCTTGCCAATTTTACGATGGTCTCTTTGAGAAGCTTCATCAAGTTCCTTTAAATAATTATTAAGCTCTTCTTCTGTTGGAAAACAAACACCATAAATTCTTTGCAACATTTTATTGTTTTTATCACCTTTAAAATAAGCCCCACTAAATTTAAGCAATTTAAAATATTTTAATTCTTTAACACTTTCAACGTGAGGACCACGGCATAAATCAGTAAAATCGCCTTGCGTATAACAAGAAATAACTGTTTCATTTTCATCCATGCGATTAATTAAATCAATTTTATAAGGATCATCTTTAAACATCTCTAAAGCTTCTTTTTTAGATATCTCATGCCGAATAATTTTTTTACCATCTTTAGCAATTTTTTTCATTTCATGCTCAATTTTGGCAATGTCCTCTTCTGTTATAACCTTATCATTCAAATCAATGTCATAGTAAAAGCCTTCCTCTATAACAGGACCAACCCAAAATTTAGCCTCAGGATATAAATGTTTTACTGCTTGTGCTAGTAAATGGGCACAACTATGGTTAAGCATGCTTAAATTTTCATTTTCTTTAATATTTATCATATTTTATTCCTCCTCTTAATATGAATTTCTACTTCTATTTTATCATCAATCAATTTTTTAAATTTTTCTCCTAAACTTATATCACCAACTATACTACCATAATGAATAGGGATAACCTTCTTTGGGCAAATAGCATTTATGTATTCAGAAGCTTCGACAACGTCCATTGTAAAATGACCTCCGATAGGGATAAAGCAAACATCAACTTTAATATTTTTGTTTTCTTCTAAAGCATCAGTATCTCCCATAATATAATAGGTTTTATTATCTATCCTTAATATATAGCCTACGTAATTAGCTTCTTTGGGATGAAATGGTTTTTGCATATTATAAGCTCTTACGGTAGTAAATTCTAAATCATCAATTTTGTATGTTTTGTTGGGCTCCACTACTAAGTAATTATTAGTTAATTTTTGAACTTCACTTTCTAAAACTTTCGGTACTATAATAGTTGTTCTTTCATTAATAATATTATTTATGGAATTTTCATCATAATGATCATAGTGATCGTGAGTGATAAAAATATAATCAGCATCATTAAACTTTTTATCTATTTTAAATGGATCAAAATAAATATTTTTATTACCACTAAGTTTTATAGCTGATTGTGTAAATACTTCGATTTGCATATTCCCTCCTTTACAAATAAAAAAGAATGATACCAAGGAGTCAAAATTGACGGTACCATCCTTTTACTTACTTAATTTATGATAACGGCATTACCCGGAGTTGATTGGACTCACTAGAGAATAGTAACTTTTAAATTCATTTGTTAATTTCCACCAAACATTAACTCTCTTTAAAATGATTATTTAAAAATCGTGTTTCTCATCACTGATTTACGTTATAATTTTAGCACTAATTACTTACTTTTACAAGTCTTTCGGTACTAAATCTATGCCACCTTTACTAAAAGGATTACATTTTAAAATTCGTTTAATACTTAATAGTGTTCCTCTTAAGGCCCCATAATTAGTAATTGCTTCTTTAGCATAATTAGAACAAGTTGGATAATATTTACATTTACTATGGCTAAATAAAGGTGTTTTTTGATATAAATCAATTAATTTTAATAATAACTTTTTCATAACCTTATTATAATAGTTTATCTTTATCTTGTCACTTATTTCTTGATAATTTCATAAATGTAGTTTGTTCTAAATCACTGGTTAATAGTTTATCACAAAAATCTAAAAAATAATTCTTTAATTCTAAAATTTCTGTTTTATCAAAAGATACTGGCAAGGACAATTTTTCATTATTCATACGATAGCGTTGTTCTTCAGTAAGCGCTCGGTCACCATAAGTATATTTAGTAATTATAGGGTTATCTACAAGATATTTTTTGGCTTGTAATAAATTTTGTAAAGCCCTAAAATTATGATTTTCAATAATTGCACTTAAAAGATCAATTTGTTCTAAAAAGATACTTTTAAATTCAGCAACATAAACTGAATAGCCCATATAAAATATTTCTTGAAAGAAACTTTGGATATCTTCAGCTTCCATCATAGTTTGTCTTGCAATACTCCATGAATCTTCTGGGGCACCATAAAAAATCTTTGTCTCATTTTCTTTTGTATTGTTAATAATATAATTTTGGGCATATTTTAACTTTTCTTTCAAAATTTTCCAAACACAATCATATTCTTTATCATTTTTTGGTATTTCCCAATATTTAGGAGCATATTGAAAATAGAAATGCATTGGTTTAATAAATTCAAATATCATTTCTTTTTCTTCCTTGCTACAAGAATTTAAGAGATTGAGATATTTAACAAATAAATCATCAGTTAAATGATAAAGACATAATTTTAAAACATCTTTCCTTGATAAATTTGGATATTCTTGTAAAATATCATTAATATTTATATCTAAAAGTTTACTATCTTTAAATGTGTAAATAAGCACATCTAAATTAAAACATTCAACATTTTGATAATTATTTATGTATTCTTCATATAATGATTTAATATCTTTTAAATATTGAGTCCAAAAATAATCAGTTAATTTTAAAGTGATATGTTCTTCAGGATTACTTTCCTTTGTAAAGGATACTGAATACTCAATATCTTCTTCTGTTGCTGTTGTTTCATAACTGTATTTTGTCAAGATTTTCCAAATATTACAAGCAATAAAAATTGCTACTTCATTTTTATCTAATTTGTCATTATGCAAATTATAAATATTTCTAATAAATATGTTGTAAATTTTACTCGTTACTTCAGATTTATTATTTTCACCGTTAGACATAATAGCATCATAAATACTAGCAAGTCCACCTTTTCTTTTGAAATAATTACTTATTTCGTTATATAGTTTTTGTTCATTATAATCTTTTAAAATATCGATGTTTCTCATATCGTATAATATCATAAATATAAATGTACAAAATTCTTTGTCCTTTCTTAAAGGCCTTCTTCTGCTTTTTAAGCCATTATCTTCTTTTAATTCCATCAAAACCCTCCTAATTGGATTTATAATAGCATAAAGATAATCTTTTTTCAACTTTATTTTCTTGTGTTTTTACTAAATAAAATATCTAGAAAATTATATTAAAATTACCAAAAATAGGTATTGCACTTTATAGGTAATTGTACTATACTCAAATTGTAAACAAATGTTTGCTAGAAAGGGAGAGCACTATGGAATCAAGCAAGAGACATATTTTATGTATTGATTTAAAAAGTTTTTTTGCATCTTGTGAATGTGTGGAAATGGATAAAGATCCTTTTACCTATCCTTTAGTCGTAGCTAATCCAAAGCAAGGTGATGGGGCAATTACTTTAGCGGTTACTCCTTATTTAAAGATGCAAGGTGTGAAATCAAGAGGTAGATTATATGAAATAGATAAACATATTAAATATTATATTGCTAAACCAAGAATGAGCTTATACATTGCTAAGAGTAAAGAAGTTATTGGCATTTATTTAGACTTTGTTAGTGATGAAGATTTACTAGTCTACTCGATTGATGAATGTTTCTTAGATGTAACTAATTATTTAAAAATGTATAAAATGAGTGATGAAGAACTTGCCGAAAAAATATTAAATACTATTCATAAAAAAACTAAACTTACCGCTACTTGTGGAATAGGCCCTAATATGTTACTTGCGAAAATTGCGATGGATATTGAGGCTAAACACAATAAAAATAATATTGCCAAGTGGACTTATGATCATATAAAGACAAAATTATGGCCACTTACTCCCCTTTCTAAAATGTGGGGAATTGGTAAAAGAATGGAACACAATTTTAACATGCTTGGTATTAATTCTGTTGGTGATCTTGCCCATTATGATCAAAATATATTAAAAGATAAATTTGGTATTATCGGCGTTGAACTGTGGAATCATGCTAATGGCATTGACTTAAGTAAAATAGCAGATTTTAAAAAAATAGCCAAAACAGAATCTTTTAGTCATTCTCAAGTTCTATTTAAAGATTATAATGAAAACAATATTAAAATTATTATTTCGGAAATGGTAGATGTTTTAAGTGAAAGATTAAGAAAAAACAACAAAATGACAAAATGCATTAGTCTTGGAATTGGTTACTCCAAGGAAATTGATAACGGATTTTATCATTCTGTGAGACTTGATAGTCCTACTGCCTCTAATTATGAAATTTTAAGATATTGTTTAATTATTTTTGACAAATTTTATGAATATTTACCAATTCGAAAAGTAACTATTTGTTGTGGTGATTTGCAAAAGCGGGATAATATTCAACTTAGCTTGTTTGAAAATATAAAAGAAGAAAATAAACCCAACAACATTAACAGCACTATTGATGCCATTAAAACTAAATTTGGTAAAAATAGTCTTTTAAAAGCCACTAATCTCTTAAATGATTCAACAGCCAGAGAAAGAAATCAAAAAATAGGAGGACATGATTCATGATAGATCGCGGTATTATTAAATGGCAACCATTTAATTCTTGCTTTAATGGAATGAATGCTATTGAAGACGTTAAAAAGTCTAAAGACTATGTAGGATATCCTATTCTTTCTGAAGATCAATTAAAAAATTTAGAAGAACAAATAGTAGAAGCTTATAACTTACAGTTAAAAATTTCATTAGAATATTATTATAACGGAAAAATAAATACTATTAAAGGAAAAATAAATTATTTAAATATAGAAAAAAAGCATCTTAATTTGGATGGTCAAAAACTTTATTTAAAGCAAATCTTAAAAGTTAAAAAAATTTAAAATTCTCCTTTTTTAATTACAGAATCAATGTCAGTTTCTATATCATTTTCAAACACATAAAGCATTTTATTTAAATAAAATTCTGTTGTATGATAATTAGGAGTAAAATCAAAAGAATATTTATCATTTATTTCATAAGAAATTTCAATAATTTCACTATCTGTTTTAGCACCATACCAAGATATTAGAGGAAATGGTACCAAATTTCCTTCACCGTCAAATTTTTGAGGAATTTTAATTTGCTTTTTGTTCAATATTGAAATTATCTTATAAAAAAGATCTTCGTATTTTTTCCCCAATTTCAAGGTCATGTCAATTAAATCGTTATGGCAAAATTTAGATGAAATAGTCTTTTTAGAGATAACTTTTAGGGCATTATCTTCTTCTATTTCAGCATTAGCATAAATTGCACAATGTAGTATTTCAACATTGTTAGATGTTAAAAGTTCATATAAATTTAAGGCTTTTTCTTTAAAAATTTTAAAATCTTTTAGCAAAATATTTGGCACTGTATAGCTAAAATTTATTTTACTAAAAGACATATTGCTTTTTGGACTATTTGCTTCAATAACAGGTGCAAAAATATTAGCATTGGCACTATAAACTTTATAATCAGAAAATTCGTGTTGAAAAAAATCTTGTAATGATTTTAAAATTTCATTATGTCTATCAAATGTATTAAACCAAAATGTAATACTGAAGAAATTTATTGTCATCTTTTGTTTCCTTTCCAATTGAAAAAATAGCTTAAGCTATTTTAAAGTACTTTCGAATGTTCCAAGCATATAACTAATTCGGCTTTTTATGTCGTCTTTATACTCACTGCTGCTTGGAGTCTTAATAGTTAATTTATATACTTCTCCGTTTGTTGAAATATATCTTTCTTCCGTATAATTGTCAACCGTAATTACACAGCTACTATAGGCACTGCTACCGCCATTCGAGCAAGCTTCAGGTAATGAAGCTTTTTCAACAACAACTAAAACTTTTTCTGAATCTAAATATTTAAATATATCTTGATTGCGATATTTAAATACTTTAAAGGCATTTGTATCATAACGCATACTGTAATCTAAATCGCTAACATATTTTTGCGTAGTTATTAAAACTTCTTCTTGGCCAACATTAATATATTCCATTTTTCGATCCGTCGACATATTAATTTTTATATAGTTTTTTTCGACAAAAAAGTAATTCATTAAATAAATAATGGCTACGCATAAAACTATTACACCAAGAACAACTAAAACTTTCATTATAATTTCATTTTTACTTAATTTTTTAGTGTTTGTACTTTTTTTATTAGTATTTTTTTGACTATTATTTTTATTACCTTTTACATTATTTGCCATAAACTTCGACCTCTATTTTAATAATACTACGCATTTTTTAAATCATCAATAATTATTATTTTAAATATGTAAATATAATATAAATATCTTTTTTATTATTACCTAAAAATTATTTAATATTCTAAATATAGTTATTTATTTAAATATCATTTATAAATTTTTTCATTTTAAAACTCGAACTATAAAGCTCGAGTTAAATATCAATCTGGTGGAGGATGTGGGATTCGAACCCGCGACCCCCTGCGTGCAGGGCAGGTGCTCTAGCCAGCTGAGCTAATCCCCC
>CANRKS010000030.1 GCA_947631285.1 uncultured Bacilli bacterium
AGATAGAAGTAGAGTTAAGTGTCAGTGAAAGTGCTGAAGCATCAATAACAGGATATTTAAAAGTAAATAATACAGAATTTGATCAATCATACTTAGCCGGTAAAACCTTAAATATCACCATAGCAGTAAATAATTTAGTATGTGGAGCTGCTAGAGGAAATGCTGTAGCTTATATTATTGAAAATTCTACAAGTGATACTCTTGAAACTGCAACAGCATTACAAACAAGAAATGAAGGAATAGAAGCAGAAGTTGTAAGCCAAAAAGGGGCAGGATCTTTAGATAATGAAGTTCAAATAGAGCCAGATACTTTAAGAAGATTTATTGGGACAACAACGAAAGTAACAGATAATTTTATCTGTTTTGGAACCAGTGATACAGAGGAATGTTTAAATAATTTAGATCAATATATGTATAGAATAATAGGAATAGATGAAACAAATAATCTAATAAAAGTAATAAAGGCTACTAAAATAATAAAAGCAACAAGGACTTCATTTATATGGTATTCTTCTTTTTCAACAGACACTAAATGGCCTGAATCAGATGTATATAAATATTTAAATGCTTCTGAAGTAAACGAAACATTAGATCAAAATTATTTTATGGGAAATTCCTATTACAGTTATATGCAAAATGAAAATTGGAAAAATTTATTAATTACTGATCCAACTTGGTATGTTGGTGATGATAAAATAGTGTCTGATGAAGTGCACAAAACTGAAACAAGCTATGTAAATGAGCACAGCATTAAATTAGAAAATGGTAATTCAATAGGATTGATATATATAAGTGATTATATGTATGCTGGGTCAAGAGATAAAACAAATTGGTTATTTGTAGCTAATGGATTAAATGGAGAGACAAATTCAGGAACGCCATTAAAAATAGCATTACAACAGCCAAAAGCAGATCCTGAATGGACAATGACTAGAAGCTACCATACCCCGGGGTTGTGCGAAACTCGGGCTATACAAACTAGTGGCCAAACCTTTAACGCCGCAGTAACTGGTCTCTATGCCATTCGGCCTGTCTTCTACTTAGATGGAAGTAAAGTAATGTTAAATGGAAAAGGAACAATGGAAACACCTTATTATGTAACTAATGCAAAATAGATATTGAGGAAGTAATTCCTCTTTTTTGATAGTTAAAATATTATAAAAAATAAAGAAAGAAGATTGGAATTTTTAAGGGTTTATGTTAAACTATAAATAGAAAATATAAGCATAATTATAAGGATGGTTGATTAGGGATGTTTGGAAGAATATTATATATTAGTGATAATAAGGCTTTTATTGAAAATTTAGGAGGCTCTGAAGCTTCAGGTGATCTACTTAATCTTCATTTAATTTTTGAACATGGAGATCAAAAGATTTTAGGAGAAATTGTTGAACTTAAGGAAAAAGAAATTGAGGTTCGTTTTCTTGGAGAATATATAAATGGAAGATATAATAATGGGTTACTTAGAAAAGCTAGTTTAAATAGTAAAATAAGGGTAATTAATACAGAAGAATTATATGAATTAGTTGGCAAGGAATCTAATAAGAATTTTGTTTTAGGAGAAAGTGCTACTTATAAAAATTTTAATGTTTGTCCCAATATCAATGATTTATTTGCTAATCATATGTGTATATTTGGAAACTCTGGTTCTGGTAAATCTTGTGGAGTATCAAGAGTAGTTCAAAATATTTTAAGTAATAAAAATGCTTTAGCATATAATGCTAATTTAATCTTTTTTGATTCTTTTGGAGAATATAAAAATGCTTTTAAAAGCATTAATACTATTAGTCCATATTATAATTACAAATTTGTTACATCAAGAATTCAAGATAGTGATGATACTTTAATTAATATTCCTCTAAATTTAATGAAAGTTGATGATTTTGGTATTTTATTACAAGCTGATAAACATTCTCAATTAACCATTATTGAAAGAGCAATGAAGTATGCTAAAATATTTGCAACTGATAATGAAAAAGCTAATGAATATAAAAATAATATTATAGCTAAAGCTTTAATTACTATATTATATAGTCCTAATACAGCAAGACAAAAAAAGGATGATATTTTTACGATTATTGATACTTGTCATACTAGAGAGTTTAATTTAGATGCGGTTATCCCGGGAGTAGGTTATACAAGAAGTTTTAGTGAATGCTTTCAAATTGATTCTCATGGTCATTTTGGCGAAGAAGTATTAATTACAGATTATATTTTAAAATTTATTAATGAAGATTTAGAAGATTTACAAATAGTTGATAATGCTATTTATTCTTTAAGTGATTTAGCTAAAGCTTTAGAATTTACTTTAATAAGTGAAGGATTTAATCAAAATAAAAATATGCATGATGATGCTCAACTTTTAAAAGTTAGACTTAATAATATATTACATGGAGAAATGGGTAAATTCTTTACGGGTGAAAAATTTGTTTCTTCAAGTGAATTTATAAGAAATCTCATAACTAAAAATAATGGCAAAGCTCAAATTATAAATATTAACTTAGAGACTTTAGATGATGCTTATGCTAAAGCTTTAGTTAAAATTTATTCTCGCATTATTTTTGACTTTTCTAAAGAAAATGCAAGTCGAGCAACAATTCCTTTTCATCTTTTCTTAGAAGAAGCCCATCGTTATGTTCAACAAGATAATGATGTTTTCCTTCTTGGTTATAATATATTTGATCGAATTGCTAAAGAAGGACGTAAATATGGAGTTATTTTAGATATTATTAGTCAAAGACCAGTGGAAATATCAGATACAGTTATTGCGCAATGTTCTAACTTTTTAATCTTTAAAATGACGCACCCTAAAGATATTAAATATATTGAAGAAATGTTACCAAATATAAGTAGTGATGTTATTGAAAAAATGAAAATATTACAACCAGGTACTTGTGTTGCTTTTGGAACGGCTTTTAAAATTCCCATGATTGTTAAATTGGCAATGCCTGATCCAAGACCTTTCTCTGCTAGTTGTGATGTATCTTCATTCTGGGATTCTAATCAAAATATTACAAGCATTCAAAATAATAATACAGAAAGTAGTGCTGTCAATAATCCGAGTCTTGTAAATAGTATTCAAACCAATTAAGCTAGAGAATTCTCTAGTTTTAATTTGGGTATATTTGGTATCACTATTATGCAAAATAAAATTTACATCTAAAAGTTTAGATGTTATAATATTTTTGACGTTTTTTAAAACTGTTTTTGCCATATAATTTATTGACAAAAAAACTTATTAAGGTATAATAACAATACTTTATAAAGGAGGATCTTTATGAAAAATCAAGATAAGCAAAAATTATCTAAATTTATTTTATTTTTCAAAAATAAATGGCAAAGGATAGCCATTATATCTTTAACGGCGGTTACTTTTATAACGGCGATTGTGGGAGTTAATCATAAAAGAGAAAAAGAAGATAATAAAGAAAATAAGGAAAAATATGAAAATGTTTTACCAACGGTGGAAGCCGAAGTATTAGTTACACCTAATGTAACTAATACTAATAATCTAGATTATTACGAACCAATACCAAATAATATAAATAGAGAAAATCAAGAGGTATTAACAACTAATACCCCTATTTCTGATGCCACAAAAAAGCCATATGAAACTTTTACCCCAGCACCAACTATTAGACCTGTTATAGATGAAGAAGAAAATGATTTAAGACCTAGGGTGACGCCGAGACCGACAAATACACCAAGACCGACAGCAAGACCAACGGTTAAACCAAGTCCAACAGTAGCGCCAACTAAGACGCCAAGGCCAACAGTAAGTCCTGTACCAACAAGTAAGCCTACTATGAGTCCATCACCAGTTCCAACACCAACGGCAACACCTTTAATTACAAGTACACCGGCTCCAACAAATACACCAAAGCCAACTAGTACACCGGTGCCAACCAGTACGCCAAGACCGACGTCTAGACCATCTAGGCCAAATCCAACAAGTAAGCCTACCTCAACCCCAGAGCCAACGGCAACTCCTAGTCCAACGGCTGAGCCAACAGCTACACCTAGTCCGACTCCAGAACCAACAGCAACGCCTCATATCCATTCTTATAGCAGAACAAGAGTAGATGATGATCGAGAATATTATGAATGTGAATGTGGCCAAGAATCATATTCTGAACCTCATGATTATAGTACGGAAGATGTTATATCTGATACTCAAAAAAGACTAACCTGTAGTAAATGTGGTCATAGTAAATTAGTAACAATTGAACATGTCCATAAAATTGAATATGTTAAAGTCAAAACGTCAACAGAAAGTGAATGTTATCGCGTTGTGCCAAAATGTTATGACTGTGGATATGAAGGAGAACCGATCCAAATTGTCACAACCCATGAATTTTATGATGCAGGTCCTAAAGAAAAATGTGCTAACTGTAATTATTCACGGAAAAAAGTTACTTCATCACCAACGGATGAACCAGCAGGTACAAATGAAGTAGAATTAGATGAAATATTAGCAACAAGTTATTATTCATATGATAATAATTTATATATATACCAAGATGAAAAAGTTTTAACACTAAAAAGAACTAATAATAGTAGAAAAGGGGATAGATAGTAGTGGAAAAGAAAAAAGTATGGTATAAGCAAGTAAGCAATTGGCTTATAATTATTGCATCAATTATTTTAGTACCAATTTTATTAATGAATATTTGGATTATGTACCAAGCAAATACGGATAAGGATGAAATACCTAGTATTTTTGGCTACAAACCATTTATTGTTTTATCGGGATCAATGGAAACAGAAATTCATAAAGGTGATTTAATTATTACCAAGATTATAGATCCAGCTAAGTTAAAGATTAAAGATGTTATTGCCTTTAGAGATGAAGAAAATACTGTAACAACCCATCGAATTATTGACATTGTTAATGATGATGGAAAAACTTATTTTATTACTAAAGGTGACGCAAATAATGCTCAAGATCAAAATTTAGTTGAATATGATGATGTTGAAGGTTTATATTTAATGAGAATACCTGGCTTAGGTAAAATCATGAGTAGTTTAGCTGAACCAACAACCATTATAATAGTGGTTCTTCTTATAACTCTTATATTTGTGATTGGATTTGCGATTTCTAATAAAAAACAAAAAGAAATTGAAAGACAAGAATTTTTAGAATATAAGAAAATGAAAGAACAAGAGAAAAAAGAAGAAGAAAAGAAAAAGACTTCTTCCAAAAAAGATAAGTCTAAAAAGGCTTAATAATAGTGGGTAAACGACCAATGAAATTGGTGTTTACATAGATAATAGGGACGCATAAATTCCTATGCATAAAAATTTATGTAATATTAAAATTAAAGGAGGTGAAACAATGAACAAGAAAATGATTGCTTTTGCTGTTTTAGTTTTCGCTGTTGTAATGACTAGTTTCTCTGTTAGTGGAACTTATGCTAAATATACAACTACAGGTTCTATATCTGATACTGCAAGAGTAGCAGTTTGGGGAATAGATTTATCTAAATTTAATAAAGAATCAATAGATTTATTTGCCACTGCCTATAGTAGTAATGCTATTAAATCTGCTAATGCTGAAAAAGTTGTAGCTCCAGGTGCAAAAGGTGACTATCATTTTGATTTAGAAATTACGGGAACACCAGAAGTAGCTTACACTTTAACTGTAAATGCTAGTGTTACTGATAACACTGCAGATACAGGCAGATTAAAATTTGCTCTTGTAACAGAAAGTGCTACTCAAGGTGAAGCGTATGCTGGACCATATGACTTAAATGCTGCTGGTCTTGCTAATAAATTAAAATTATTAAGTGGCGATGCAAGTGGTAGCAAAGAATACGCAGCAAATGAAGCATTATTTGGTGGAAACAAAGGTTACACTATTTATTGGGAATGGGAATTTGCTGAATCAGAAAAAGATTCAGTTGATACTGCCTCAGGTAATGATGCTGAAAAAACTGGAAATGGAGTAGCAGCTGCTAAAGTAGAAGTTACTATTACAGCAACTCAAAAAAATCCAACAGAATAATTTTAAACGGAAGTTATTAAACTTCCAAATAAGTCCATATATATTATGGATTTATTTGGAATCTTAATGCAAGAAAGGAGTAAAAGAAGAATGAATGATAATGATAATAAAAGCCATCGTTTAAGAAATATTATTATGATAATTATAATCATTATCATAATTCTTTTACTTATAACTTGTTGTACTTCTAGTGCTTTTGGTAGAATTGGTAGTATGTTTAATAATGAGAGTCATATTAATATAGATGAAGATGATGGTGATAAAGAAACAATTCTAAATGGTGATTTAAAATTTGATGGTGATCTATTAAAATTATATTTGAGTGATAAAATTGGCCATTTAAGTTTTTCTTATAAAAATATTAATCCTCAGAAATTTACTTGTTATATTAAAGATGCTAGTATAGCAACTTGTTATGTTAAAAATGGATATGTAGTCGTTATGCCTAAAAAAGTTGGGAAGTCAGTCTTAGTCTTAGAGACTTTAACTAATGGTAAAAAATATCAAGCTACTTCTTCTTTAGAAATAGATTCAGCGAATAAATATATTAAATTAGAAAGAAATAATGGAACTATAGATTTATATGGAAGTAAAACTTTATATGTACCATATACATTAGTAAGACTGACGGGAGATGTTTTTGTAAAAGTTGATAATGATGACGTTATAAGTGCTACTTTAAAAGATGGCGTTATTAGAATTACAGGTAAGAAGAAGGGACGAGCTAAAGTAACAATAACGGTTAAAGATCATGATAAAACCTATACCGAAACATTTGAAGTTACGGTTACAGATAGTACGCCAAGTAAATCTCATAGTACTAAAGATAGTGATGCAACTTTAAAAAATTTAAGTTCTAAAAATGGCAAGATAGATTTTCATAAAGAGCAAAATAAATATGATATAACGGTACCTAATAGTACTTCTAAGTTTAGTCTAGAAGCAACTCCTTCTAGTTCTAAAGCAAAAGTTACTTATGAATTTAATGGAGAAATTGTTGATTCATTAGAAGATTTAGAATTAAAAGAAGGTAAGAATAAATTAAAAGTAACGGTAACGGCTGAAGATGGTAGTACTAATACTTATGAAGTAACAATTGAAAGAGAAAGTAAAACTTCTTCTGGTAATACGCCTTCTAATCCTAATTTAAGTGATGATAATTATTTAAGTAATTTAACTAGTCCTGATGGATCTTTTGGGGAAAGCTTTGACCAAGAAAATAATCATTATAAAATGGAAGTTCCTTTTAATCAAGATAAAGTTACTTTTGAAGATACTTTAAGTGATAATAAAAGTAGTGTTACTTATGAATTTAATGGTAAAGCTGTTAATGATTTAAAAGACTTAGAATTAAAACCAGGAAATAACCAAGTTAAAGTTAAAGTTAAAAGTGAATCAGGAAAGGTAAGAGAATATACCATAGATATTTATCGGGAAGAAAGAAAAATTGAATTTTATGAAGATGCCCTTAATATCTATTTAGAAGATTTACTATCAGGAGAATATAAGATTAGTTATCATGTTTTAAAATATGATAAAGAAACTGATTCTTGGCTTGAAGTTTTAGATTATGATGTCGATAGTATAACTTATTTATTTTCTAAAGATAATTTTCTAGGTGATATTATCATATCTAAAGGATATTTAACTTTAAAACCGGATAAAGAGTTGATGAAAGACAAAACGGTTTTATTACAATTAAATTATAAAGATGTTTTTGATGAAATTTTAATCTTATTTAAAGAACGTAATGATTACTTTATTAGTAGTCCATCTAAGACTTATGAAATGAATACGGAAGCTGGTAAAGATATTATTATTCAAAATAATTTATTTACTGGTAATGTTAGAGTGGAAAAATTGGATAATGGTCATATTCGCTTATATGATGAAAATAATCCGCTTATCTATATCGATATTTTAGGAGATTTAGATATTACTAGTTGGGATGTAAGTAGTTCTAATTCCCTTATTATTCATGTTAAGGGAAGTAAAGGAGACCATAATATAGAAGTTAAAGGAAGTGTTAATGGCAAAGCAGTAGAAGAATTAAATCTAAAAGTAACTGTTTGTGAAGAATACATTATCATTTTAGACGCTAATGGAGGTTATTTTGATGAATTGACAACCATTTTAGAACTAAAGGTTGAAAGTAATACAACGCTTGATTTAACTCAATATTTAGCTTATAAAGATGATACTGAATGTAATCGTTATAAAATTGCTGGTTATAGCTTTAATAAAGAGGCTTCTAAAGAAGAGGCTATAAATAGTTTATTAGTTTTAGAAAATAAAACTTTATATGCTATTTATGATGAAGAGGTATTAGAGAAAAAAGAATTGTCTACCGATAAATGGTTATATTTAGAAGATGTTAACTTATTCCATAATGAAGAATATTTTCAAATGTTTAAGAAAGATAAAATAATTTATCCTGGTGCTAAAGGGACATATCTTATGAACTTTAAAAATGACACTAATGATACAATTATTATTAATAAACTTAGTTTAAAAGAAACAGAAACAATTTGTTTAGAAAATAAAAAATGTGCTAATATGGCTTATAAAATAACAGTAGATAATAAAGAATATTTTGGTAGTGATTTTACAATTCTTCATGAAAGGGAAGAGAGTCCAAGCTATACTAATGAAATTAATTTAGAAATCCCTAGTGGTAAGGAAGGAAATATTTTGATTAGTTGGAAATGGCTCGATTTTGAAGATGATGTTGATACCTATATTGGTGATGAGGCAGCTAAAGATGAAAAATGGTATTCTTTATTGGTAGGAATTAATTATTCTACCCTTAATGATAAGTGTAAGGGTAATTAATGATGAAGATATTAAAAAAAGTTTTGGTTACAATTATTACTATCTTTCTTATCTTAATGTTGGCTTTTAATCTCTATAACTTTATAAGTATTAAAATCCTTAAGAAAGATTTAGCTACGATTAATGGTTATGGCATCTTAGAGGTTGTATCTGGATCAATGGAACCCACCATTAATGTTGGGGATATCATTATTATAAATACAAAAGAAAAGAATTTAAAAAAGGATGATATTGTAACCTTTTATGACGAAGAAAGAAGTTTAGTAACCCACCGGTTAGTTAGTATTAATAAAGATTATATAGTAACTAAAGGTGATAATAATAAAGGTACTTTAGATGATCCTATTCCTGTTAAAGATATTGTAGGAAAATATGAATTTAAAATAAATGGTTTAGGAAATTTTATTAAAGCTTTTAAAAATCCCTTTATTAGTATTATGATTTTAATCGTTGGAACCTTGATATGTATTTTAATTAGTAAAAATGATTTAGATCAAGAAATATTAAAACAAGATAATTTATATCAAGAATTCTTAGAATATAATAAAGAAGATCGGGAAGAAAATAAAATAATTATCTTTTGGCAAAAATTAAAAGCTAAAAGGAAAATGTTAAAAAGAGAAAAAGAATTAGCAAAGAAATTAAAAAAAGAAAAGAAAAGAAAAAGAATAAAGAAGAAAAAGAAAGATCGCAAAAGAAAAAAGAAAAATAGTAAGAAAAGGAAATGATTATAAATGAAAGGATTATTACAGAGTAAAAGATTTCGAAAGAATTTATTTAAATGGTTATTCATGTATATTGGCGTTATGGCTCTTTTTACCTCTGTGGTAACCTATTCAAAATATATAAGTAATATGCATTCTAGTGACCAGGCTAGAGTAGCTAAATTTACTTATAAAGTGGCGTGTGATGGTATAGATAGCAATGTCTGTAATACGGGAGTGCATCGTTTAACTAAACCAATTATATATGAATTTGTCTTAGATACTTCTCAATTAGAAGTATCAACTAAGTTTACTTTTGCTGCCACCGTCAGTAGTAACTTTAGTTATAAAATATATGAAAGTTTAAATAATAAAGACTTTAGTGATGTTACTTTAAATGAATCAGGAACTATTTCTAGTTCATGGAATTATACTCATAAAGTAGGAAGTGGACCAGATAAAATATATTATCGAATTGAAGCTACTTTTAAAGAAGATATCAATAAACATTTTAATGGAGAACAAAATATTGTTTCCATAAGTTATGATGCTGAGCAAATAAAATAGGAGGTATAGATGAAAGAATTTTTAAATAAAAATAAGAAATATTTGATTGTCATAGGGTATA
>CANRKS010000031.1 GCA_947631285.1 uncultured Bacilli bacterium
AAATCTCATTTTTCCCTTTATTTATAAGGGATTGTGAGATTTTTTGCTTTCAACAACTGTCAAACTCAAGATTATAATATCATATATTTTGCCGTTTAAAAACCCTCTTTAGTTATATCTTTACTATTTTCTTACTAATTCATTTTACACTGATTTGACAATTTTCGCTATTTATGGTATAATTTAGCCAGATAAGAGGGGATTTTATGAGGTATAGTTTAATTAGTTGGAAAAATGCTAATTCCATAAGGGAAATTAAAGGTTATTCTCACTTTATGGATGATAGTTATAATGAAAATAATCTAACTGACATCGACCATTTTTGTATGCAATTTGCTAAAGAAGAAGATTTAAAAAACTTTTTATTAGCTAAAGGTTTGATTAGCGAACGCGAATGGCATTATCGTTTAGCTATCGGATTATATAATAAAAATGCCTTACGTCCTCAAAAGATATTATACTATTTAACTTTCCAAAAAGATGAACCTCTTTTTGGGGCTGATACCTTAATTAATTATTATTTAGACCATTTAGAAGATATCTCTTTTATGCAAGAATTTATCCGAATGTTTGAAAGTGGTCATAATCCTAATTTCAACATTTTAAAATATTATTATGAACTTAAAGAAAATGGTTTCTTATCACCTTATTCTAAAGAAAGATTAACTTTAGAAATAAAAGCTTATTTAAAGAAATTTATGACTTGTTCATCTAATGATACTTTCTATCGTCATTTAAGAATTTTAGTTAAATTAGTAAGTCATCATGCTTCTTTAAATGATAACGAATTAAATATTAGTGATGAAATAGTTAGAACCCCAATTAATGATGAAATTTTAAAGAAAGAATTAAAAGATCGTTATATGCAACTAGAAGATAATCCTACCTTCGAAGAAAAAGAAGCGATTGAAAAAAGAATTAACGAAATTGAAAATTACTTTAAAACTTTAGAACTTATTAATAGACAAACTATTAGTCGCCAAAGAAAAATAAAAAAAGAAAGAACAGAATATTACGATTAAAGGAGGGTTAGCATGCAATTACCAAATTTAAAAATATTAGATGAAAAAAATAAAACACTAAGAAAAATCAGTGAAGAAGTAAAATTTCCTTTAACTAAGGAAGACAAAAAAACGATTAAAGATATCATAACCTATTTAACCATGAGTCAAATTGAAGAATATTATGAAAAATATAATTTAAGACCCGGTATGGGTTTAGCTTTTATTCAATTAGGTATTCCCAAAAATATTTTTGTCATTGTTGATGAAGTAGATGAAGGAAAATTTGAAAATTATGTCATTATTAACCCTAAAATGATTAGTCATAGTGAAGAATTAATCTATGTAGGTGAAGGGGAAGGATGTCTATCTGTTAATCGAGAAGTAGAAGGAATAGTTCCTAGATATGCAAGAATGCGCATTAGTTACCAAAATGAAGAGGGGCAAAAATTAGAAATAAGAGTCAGAGAAGATCTTTCTGTAGCTTTTCAACATGAAATGGATCACTTAAATGGTATTCTCTTCATTGATAAAATTGATAAAAAAGATCCTTTTAAAAATCGAGAAAAAATGCGAGAAATATAAAAGAAGAATTAGCTTGTTAACTTAGCTAATTCTTCTTTTTCATCATTTAATTTTTGCTTTTCTTTTAAGACTAAATCTTTTGGTGCTTTACTTGTAAAATTATCATTATTAAGTAAGGCTTCTCTTTTCTTTATTGATAGTGTTAATTCATTAATTTGTTTTTCTTTTAAACGTATATCTTCTTCCGTTAATTCCTTTTCGTAATAAATAATTGCTTCATAGTTTTTAGTACTAACTTTAAATTCCGTCATATCTAAATTTTTATCGGTTATTTTATTAGATAGTTTTAATAAATTAATAATTAATTCTTCTTGAGAGTTAATTTTAACTTGATAATTTCCTACTATATTATTCTCTTTTACGGTCGTTCTAAAGCTTTTAACAAAATCAATTATTTCTTCGACTTCTTTTTCATCTTCCATATATATTTGTTTCTTATCATATTCAGGATAAGAACTAATCATAATGTTTTCATCTTTTAAAGGTAGATAATCATAAATAACATTTGTCACATAAGGCATAAATGGATGAAGCATTTTTAAAATACAAGTTAAAGTATAAAGTAAAGTGCTTTTTGTTCCTTCTTCCTCAATACTAAATTTCGCCATTTCAATATAATTATCACAAAAATCATTCCAAATAAAGGCATAAATTATTGTATTAACATTATTAAACTCCATTTTTTCCATATATTTAGTAACATCTTTAATCGTTTGATTTAATTTAGTTAAAATCCATTTATCAGCTTTATTTATTTTTGTTAAATTAATTTCTTTTAAATTTTCAATATTCATTAAGACAAAACGAGAAGCATTCCATAACTTATTAATAAAGTTCCATGTTGACTTTAGTTTTTCTTCATCAAATCTTAAATCCATTCCCGGAGCAGTTGAAGTCGTTAAGTAATATCTTAAAGCATCGGCTCCATATTTAGAAATCATATCCATGGGATCAACACCATTACCTAAGCTTTTACTCATCTTTCGTCCTTCTTTATCACGAATCAAACCATGAATTAAGCATTTTTCAAAAGGTCTTTTACCAGTAAATTCTAAAGATTCAAAAGTCATTCGACATACCCAGAAGAAAATAATATCATAACCAGTTACTAAAGTATTAGTTGGAAAATAACGATTGTATAAATCTAAATTATCAGGCCATCCCATCGTAGCAAAAGGCCACAATGCACTAGAAAACCAAGTATCTAAAACATCTTTATCTTGATGCCAACCTTCTCCCTCGGGAGCATCCATCCCCACATAAACTTCATCATCCCGATACCACGCTGGAATTTGATGACCCCACCAAAGTTGTCTGGAAATACACCAATCGTGGCAATCACTCATCCAATTATTCATAATTTTTTCAAACCTTGGCGGAATAAAATTAACTTTTGTATCTTTATTTTTTTGATTTTCCACTACTCTTCTTGATAGATCTTTCATATTGACAAACCATTGGCGAGAAAGATAAGGCTCTACCATAGCATCAGTTCTTTCGGAATGACCAACGGAATGGGTAATTTCTTCTATTTTAATTAAAATACCCTCTTCTTTTAAATCTTTAATTAAATTTTTCCGACAAAGAAAACGATCCATTCCTTTATACTTTAAGGCATTCTCATTCATTGTTCCATCTTCATTTATAACGATAATTCGTTCTAAATTATGTCTTATTCCTACTTCATAATCATTAGGATCATGTGCCGGTGTAATCTTAACTACTCCTGTTCCAAATGAAGGATCAGCATGTTCATCACCAATAATCGGAATTAATTTACCAACGACTGGTAAAATAACTTTTTTACCAATTAAATCTTTATATCTTTCATCATTAGGATTAACTGCAACTGCTGTATCACCAAATAATGTTTCAGGTCTAGTCGTTGCTACTTCTAAATAATCATTTGTACCTTCAATAAAATATTTTAAATGATAAAAAGCTCCTTTAACATCTTTATAAATTACTTCTTCATTAGATAAAGCTGTTTTCGCAACAGGATCCCAGTTAATAATCTTTTCTCCTTGATATATAAGTCCTTTATTATAAAGAGTAACAAAGACATAACGGACCGCTTTTTCCATTCCTTTATCTAGAGTAAATCTTTCTTTCGTTAAATCAACTGATAAACCTAATTTAGCCCATTGTTCATGAATAATATCTTTATGTTCTTCCGTCCATTTAAAGCATTCCTCTAAAAAAGCTTCTCTTCCCATTGCATATTTATTTAAGCCTTTTTCTTTTAACCTATTTACTACTTTTGCTTCTGTAGCAATCGCGGCATGATCAGTACCAGGAAGCCATAAACAATCATAACCTTGCATTCTTTTAAAACGAATTATTATATCTTGTAAAGCTGTATCCCAAGCATGGCCTAAATGTAATTTACCTGTTACATTAGGAGGAGGTATAACAATAGCGTAAGGCTTTTTTGATAAATCACCACATTCAAAATAATGATGAGAAAGCCAATAATCATAAACTCCTTCTTCAACCATTAAATGATCATATTTTTTTTCTAACATAATATCACTCCTCATATAAATTTCTTATCAATAAAAAAAGATGTCACCAAAGGGCGAGTATTCCCGCGGTACCACCTTTATTTGTTCTTTAAATTTTAACGCATTTCTGCTTTTATACTCCATTGCAACAAATATATTCTCTTTTTCTTAGTTTGCACCAACCACTAATTCTCTTTAAAAAGATTCCTATATCCCTCAATTTCTTCGTACAAATTTATTATATTTTATCAAAATTAACCATTAAGTTCAAGAGTATCAAGTATATTATCACCTGATTTAATAATGATATCATCGTTTTCTACTTCTATAGTTAAATTAGCCCCATTATCAGTTAGAGTAATCATTTGTAAATAATTATTTTCTAAATCATCATAAATATAAAGTATATTATCAGAAATAATTCCTAAATACCTATCTTTTACTAAACATTTAGATATATTTAAATTATTTAAAAATTCTTCTCCATCATAACCATATACTCTTATTTTATTATTTGAAAGTGTAACAACATAACGATTATTATAATCAATAATTGGTTCATTATAAGTAGACGTTAGAGAAGTATTATCATTTTTGACCAAATACCATTTATCATCTTTAGAAACAATATAAATATCACTTTTAAGATATCCTTCTTCTACTTCATTTTTAAGACCAACAAAACTATATTCAAAAGGCAAAATACTCATAATGTTTTCATTAATACTAACTGCTCCCCACTTGCCATCTTGATTTTCTAAAATATAAGCATCTCCCGAAATATTAGTATTATAAGTATTTACCATTTTATAATTTTGTAAAGTACTACCTTGCTTAATACTATATAATTTTACTAAAGCCCCATCTTTTAGAAAAGCATAGTCATTATTAATTAGAGCAATTTTTTCTTGATCTTTACCGGTATAATAATTTATTCCATATTCTTGATCATTAATCGTAGAAGTTGCATAATCACAAGCATCAGTTGTACACTCATAAGTACCAAGTAATTCACTACCTTCATAAAACCACAATTTATTCTTATAGTAAAAATCATGACCAGGATTTTTATCAAAAGGGTTTTTATCTTCTTTTAGAAAATAACTTACAACAGTTAAAGGCGCAAAAATGCAAAGAAGAATTATAATAGTTACTAAAACAGTCTTTCGATTAATCATACCTTGAGTACCCATCTTTATCGTATTTATGCTCAACATTATCAATTGTTATAACAAAACCTTTATCATCAAATTCAATAGTATATTTATTATCATTAACAGTTAAGCCCCAACTTAAAATACTTAAAGCACTACTATATTTGTAAACATTTAATGAATTATTTAAAATACCAACATAATAATTATCATATAAATCAATATAATCAAATTCATTACTTATCTTTTTAAAATCTTCATCATAAACAGCGGAAGATGAATCAGTCGCTAATAAGAAATGTTTCTTCAAATATTTAATATCTTTATATTTAAATTCAATCTTACCTTTAACTGTATTACTTGTAATTTCAATTACCCCATAATTACCATTATTGCTACCAACTGCTGATTTACAAATAAAGTATGATGAATCAGTAGAAAGTTGTCTAACATCATCACTGCTTATTTCAACATCATCAGTAAAATCAAGACTACTATAAGTACCTTTTACTTTTTTAGTTTTTAAATCATATAAATAAATTAAAGGATTAGTATCAGATATATTATCATAAATAAAGACATATTGATTATTATAAATACCACTATAATGACCATCTTTAGTATAAATATTACATTTATCTAAACTACTAGTACTAGAAGTTAATTCATTTTTATTATTACATTTATAAGTACTTAATAATTCTAATTTTTCATCATCTTTATAGAAATATAATGTTCCATCAAAATAACTAAGATAAGAAATACCACTAGAAACTACTCCTTCATATAAATTAATACTTTTAGTTTCATTTCCCAAATTAATTAAAATAGCATTATCTCCTGTGCTTATTTCATAAGCTACTTTTGTCTCTTTTAAATTTTTATCATTATCATAAATATATTTTTTAACATAATCATTAGAATTTAATCTAATACCATCTTCATTTAGTTTACTTAAATCATTATTCATTAAATATAATCTACTACTTTTTACTAAAGAAATAATATCATTATCATGTAAACCAATATAATCATAACCATCTAGTAATTTAGAATTATCATAAGTATATAAATCATATTTATTATTATAAAGACTAACTATATAATCACTATTAGCGTTTTTAATTACTCCTGGCGTACTATCACTAAGCTTTTTACCTGTACTATCAATTATATAATTACTATCTTTATCTTGAGCGACTAAATATAATAAATTACCATTAACAATACCAAGATTCTCATAACTAGGTCTAATTAAATAATCAAATCCATTACTATTTATTTCAATTAAACCATATTTATTTGATTCATCCGCAATAACAATAACATCTTTATTAGTACTATATACTTTAAAATTATTAACATTTAAAATATTTTCTTTATCACTAATGTTATATAAGAAAGTTTTATCATCATCATGCACAAATACATAATTATTACTATATACTTGACTATTTTTAACTATTTCTTCTCCTAATTCATTAACACTAATAATTCTTTCCATTTTATCATTAGTATAATCAGGCTTAGCTACAAAACATTTTTCACTATCTTTATTAGTACATTCATAACTGCCTATTTCTTTATCATACATATCTAAAAAGATTAATTTACCATTTTCATAACGATAGTTATCTTTTTCTACAACTACTGGATCATCTATTTCATTTTCATTATCACCATTTTTAAAAATAACAAAATAAAGAATTAAACCAACAATTAGAAGGATTAACAATATAATACCAACAATTATACCTGCTTTTCCTCCTTTAGATAAATCACTCCACCAGTCACCAATACTTCTTCGATGTTTCTTTTTCTTCTTTTGGACTTTTTCTTCTTCTTCACTTTCTAATATTTCTTCTTCTGTATCAGAATCACTCTCTAGTTCAATTATCTCATTATCATAATTAAAATCATCACTCATAATGCTCTCCTTGTATTCTAATTTCATTATATCATAAATTATATGTTTTTAAAAGAGAGGATTATTCCTCTCTTTTATGAGCTAACATTAGTTATATAATAAGGTTCTCCAATTGTACCTTTTCCATTCAACATTACTTTACTTCCATCTAAGTAGAAAACTGGACGAATAGAATAAGAACCATTTAAACTAGAAATGTCAATAGTGCCGAGATAACACACTTGCCGTGCAATATAAGACTGAACGTTAAGTCCGCTATAAGTCATAGTCCATTCGTTCTCTGCTTTCGGTTGTTGGAGCACTCCCGAATTAGGATTTCCGGTATTTAGCGTTCCATTTAAACCATTTTCAATAAATAACCAGTTGGTTTTATTAGTATAAGCCCAAGTAGAAAAATCGCCTGAACATGCATATAAATAATCGCTTATATACATCAAGCCTATTGAATTGGCACTTGTTAATTTATTGCTTAATTCATTTTTATAACTTGTTTTAGCGACATATGGAGAGTATGATGAATCAATACCTGTATGCCAAGTTGGATGCTCTATTATTAAATCTGTCCATGTTGTATCTTGCATATAACTATAATAAGTGTTTCCCACAAAATAATTTTCACTTTTTGTATTATTTACTTCTGAAGCATTTAAGTATTTATATAAATATGACTCTTCCCATCCAATATCCAATGAATACTCATTAAACCATTGGAACGTATATTGGGTACCTTTTACTATTTTGGTAGCTTTTATTATTTTTAATTGATTATTTGTTTCATCTATTCCTATAATTCTGTACATATATTGATCTAAATTATCTTTACATGTATTAGTATCACTTGTGCCAAAACAAATGAAGTTATTATCTACATCTGTATATTCGCCAACAAATCTTCTTAAAGTATCTAAATCTTCTGTAGAAACTCCTTCACCAGTTAATTCTTCATTCCTTGTTTCCAATGATGTTGTAGTTTCCAGAGTACCACTTGTGGAATTTTCAACAATATATGCAACAGCATTTCCTTTAGCACCTCCACACGCTAAATTATTGACTGTTATCGTGATATTTAATGTTTTACCTGCTAGGTATGATTGATCTGATTCTGTATTATTTACTTTCAAATATCCGGTTATTGATGCTTCAGCACTTTCACTGACACTTAACTCTACTTCTATCTCTTTTGTTACAGATGCTGGTATTTCTTCACTTAGTAAATCATATAAGTCAATTGTTTCTTCGGTTTTACCTGATGTGATGTATAATATCGCATCTCCTTTTTGTAATGCTTTACCCATAGAATCTTTACTTGTATCCATTGTGATTGTTACTTTAGCGGTACAATCGCTTTTCTCTTTATTTGTTCCAGTTATTGTCGCAAATGTTAAGGTTCCATCTTCTTCAGTTAATTTGTAATTATCATCTGTATTGGTAGCATAATAAACTTTATTAGGATTATTTTCTGTCATATCAGAAACAGCTAAGTTAATATGGATATTCTCTGCACCTTGCTGTATTGTTACAACATCAGCATTTCCTGTTTCAATATCAACATTTATGTTCGTTGTATCTCCACTTACATTTAAGGAAAAGAAGGCATAGGTTGCACCAATTACAACTACTAATAATGTTATGACTGCCACTAAAGTGCCAATTAATAATTTACTTTTATTTTCTTCATTCATATAATCACACTTTCATTGCTAACTTACATTAGTTACATAATAAGGTTCTCCAATTGTTCCTTTTCCATTCAGCATCACTTTACTTCCATCTAGGTAGAAGACAGGGCGAATAGCAAGCGAACCATCCAAAACACATTGAGAAGCACTACCACTATCTGTTACCTGGTAAGAGAAATCATTGCTACCACTTTTTTTATAATGTGTCATTGTCCATTCTTGTTCAACTGTTGGCTGTTGCAATTCTCCTGTATCAGGATTTCCTTTATTAGTTAATGAATTTAATCCATTTTGGATAAATAGCCAATTAGTTGTATTCTTTTTGCCTGCATATAAGTAATCACTAACATACATAAGTCCGATTGAACTACCATTTGCTATCTTTTTTACTCTTTCATATAAATAACTTGTTCTTGCTAATGTTCCTGTAATATCACCATAGTACCAGATTGGATGTTCTATTATTAAATTATTCCAAGTTGCATTTTGCATATAACTATAATAGGAATTTCCCAAAAAATAACCTTCTTCTACATTTGAATTATTTAAATAGTTATATATATCAGATACTATCCACGCAACTTCTGAATACTCTGTATTATGCCATTTAAATGTATATTCTGTTCCTTTTACTAGCTTAGTAGCTTTTATTACTTTTACTTGATTATTAGTTTCATCTATTCCGATGATTCTATACATGTATTGATCTAAATTGCTTAAGCATGTATTAGTATCACTCGTTCCAAAACAAATGAAGTTATCCGTTACTTCCGCTGCTGTTCCTACAAATCTTTTTAAGGTATCTAAATCTTCTTCAGCTACTCCTTCACCAGTTAATTCTTCATTTCTGGCTTCTAACTTTTCTTGAGTATCTAATGTTCCACTTGTGGAATTAGCTAATATTTGCTCTATGGCTGGTCTTGGCGCATTTCCACACACTAAATTATTTACTGTTATCGTAATATTTAATGTTTTACCTGCTAAATATGATTGATCTATTTCTGTATTGTTTATTTTTAAATATCCTGTTATTGATGCTTCAGCACTTTCACTTACACTTAACTCTATTTCTATTTCTTTTGTTACTGAATTAGGTAAATCTTCAGTTAGTAAATCATATAAGTCTACTGTTTCTTCTGTCTTACCTGATGTAATATATAATATTGCATCTCCTTTTTGTAATACTTTACCCATAGAATCTTTACTTGTATCCATTGTGATTGTTACTTTAGCTGTGCAATCACTTGCTTCTT
>CANRKS010000032.1 GCA_947631285.1 uncultured Bacilli bacterium
ACATCTTTATAATCAACACTTTTACCAGCACACATTTGACATATTTTCTTTTTCTTACGATAAAATTCTGCCATTTATATTTCCTCCTTTAATTAGAATGGTAGATCATCACTACTTAAAGTAATTTCTTCGCCAAAACTTTTAAAAGGGTCCTCTGTTAAATCAGTACTTTCTAAATTCATTTCAGGAATAGCATTAGCTTCTTCTCCAGAAACTTCTGGACTCGGATTAAATGTTGGTTGAGAATCATTACTAGTATTTTTGGAGCTTAAGAAATTAACTACATCACACACAACTTCAGTTGTATATCTTTTAGTTCCATCTTGAGCATCATAACTACTTGTTCTAATTCGACCTTCAGCTGACACTAATGACCCTTTATGACAATATTTAGAAATATTATCAGCTTGTCTTCCCCAAGCACTGCAATTAATGAAATCAGCACCTCTTTCACCATTTTTATTAGTAAAATTTTGAGAAACAGCAATAGTAAATCTCGTCACAGCCATTCCACTTGGTGTTGTTCTTAACTCCGGATCCCTAGTTAGTCTTCCAACTAATAACACTTTATTCATGGTCTACTCACTTTCTTTTTTTAAGATTAAATGTCTTAAAATATTTTCATTAATACGAAGTTTACGATCAAATTCGCGAATTGCATCATGAGATGCTTCAACATTCATTAAGTAGTAAAAACCACTAACTTCTTTGTTGATTGGGTAAGCAAGTTTCTTTCTTCCCATATCTTTGAATTCGATAACTTTTGATTTATTGTCAGTAATTAGCTTTTGAACATCTTTAACAAGAGTATTTAATGTTGCATCATCTAAAGTTGCCTTAACAATAAACATTATTTCATAATTAGTCATCTTTCCACCTCCTTATGGTCATTGGGCTTTTATCAATAATAAAAGCAAGGAGTAAATTTTTTACTCGCTTTATAGTATACCAAAAATGAATTTAATTGTAAATAATTAAATCCCATTTATTTATATTATAGTTTTCGTATAAATATGAACTTATTCTATAAACTAGTTCCCGTTTTCATTTCTTTTTCAAAAGGAGTATTATTTGTCAAATTGGCTAAAATTTCTTCTTCCGTATCTCCTAGTCCTGCTCTTTTAGCATACTCTATAAGAGCATTTACAAATTCTTCATTTTCCCTTGGTATATCCTCTTTATCAAATGTTTGAAAAGGTACACCAAATGCTTTAGTCATTCCTTTACGGTATTCAAATGAAGTGAATTTTTGATATTCTTCATCAGATAAAGCTTTTATCATATGTAAAATATTAATCATGGTTTTAACCCCATCTTCACCAATTCCTTCAACATTTCTAAATTCATAAATACCTTCAACTTTTAAATCTTTTTGAAGCGCTAATTGGCCAATAATTTCGGTTAACCGAGGATTTTCTGTAATTGCATAATTATTTTTTAAATCTAATAAATCTTCTGGCTCAAAAAAGCCCCATGTTGATAATTCACTTAATAAATCAGTATATTCTTTTTCAGAATAAATATATCCTAAAGCTTTAACTCCTTCTAAGTCTAAATGGCCAAAAAGACCTAAACAAATTATTTCTAAATGTTTAGAATTCAGTAAATCTTGTCGAACATTAGCCATATTTAAAGAAATACTTCCTCGATCTTTAAATGAATCAAAACTAATTATTTTATTAACAATGCGATATTTATCTATTCTTCTTTTTCTTGCAGAAGGATTATTTAAAGAAGCATGATTTATTTGTTCCTTTACTTCTTCACTGGTATAATTAATCGCTGTCGTAAATTTTAACTTTTGATCTAGTTCTTTAAAACGAGGAATTGCACTTCTTTCCACATAATAACCATTAATTTCTGATAATTCATCAACCTTTTTAGCTAAAGAATTCATTAGCATTACCTTTAATTCACTATATAAAGGTGCATCTTCACTAGCCTCCATTAAACTATCACATTTATCAATTAATTTTTTATTAAGAGCTAATGGAGCATTAGTATTTTGAAAAACCAGAATAGTTCTTTCAGCATCACATAAATCCCTAAACTCAAGTAAATATTCATTAGCAATATTATAACCTAAATAAACGGTAAAAAAGCCCATTGCGTTTTCTTCTTTAGAGATCTCTTTTTCTTTGGCTTCACTTAAATTAATTATTTCCACGATTCGAGCAATAATATCATTTACCATTGTTTTTGCCATTTTTATATCCCCTTTCTAAACATTAAATCTAAAATAGCAAATATCGCCATCGACAACTTCATAGTCTTTTCCTTCCAGTCTTAAACGACCAGCTTCGCGCACTTTTAATTCACTATTTAATTCTTTTAAATCATTAAAGCTCATAACTTCCGCTTTAATAAAACCTTTTTCAAAATCACTATGAATAATTCCTGCACACTTAGGAGCTTTCATTCCTTTTCTAAAAGTCCAAGCTCGACATTCATCAGCCCCAGCTGTAAAGAAGGTTGCAAGTCCTAATAAATCATAAGTAGCAAAAATTAATTTATCAAGCCCACTATTGGCTATTCCTAAATCCTTTAAAAATTCTTTTCTTTCTTCATCCGTATAATCAGCTAAATCACTTTCTAATTTAGCACACATAACTACAACGCCAGCTTTTTCTTTTTCCGCATATTCTTTTAAAACTAAAGAGTAATTATTATCACCAACTGAAGCACTTTCTTCGTCTACATTAGCAACATAAATTATTTTTTTATAAGTAATAAGATTAAAATTTTTAATTATATCTATTTCATCTTCTGTAAATTCTAATAATCTTACCGGAATGCTTTTTTCTAAATTTTCTTTTATTCTTTTTAAAACATTTACTTCTCTTAAAGCATCTTTATCTTTAGTAGTTTCGGCTTTCTTTTCTATTTTACCTAATCTATTAACAACTATTTCTAAATCAGATAATATTAATTCTGTATTAATAATTTCAACGTCCCTAATTGGATCAGTTTTTCCTTCAACATGGGTAATGTTTTCATCATCAAAACATCTAACAACTTCAACAATGGCATCAACCTCTCTTATATGAGATAAAAATTTGTTTCCTAATCCTTCTCCCGTAGATGCGCCACTTACTAAACCAGCAATATCAATAAATTCAAATGTTGTAGGAACAACACTTTTAGGATTGTATAAACTTACTAAATAATCCAACCTTGTATCAGGAACAATTACAACCCCAACATTTGGTTCAATAGTAGCAAATGGATAATTAGCTGCTAGAATGTGTTTTTTAGTTATGGCATTAAATAATGTTGATTTACCAACATTAGGTAATCCCACAATTCCTGCTTGTAAACTCATATTTCCTCCTACATCGTTGGAACAGCATTTATTCCAATTGGTATACCTATAATATACCATACAATAACTAAAACTAATAGAGTTAAACTAATTATAATCGTGTATGGCAATTGATATTTGATTGATTCTAGTAAATGAATCTTTTCTTCCCTTTGATTATATTTCTCTAAAAAAGCTAAATAAACAATAAAATAAGCTAAGACAGGGGTAATATTCATTATTCCAGCTTCTGCAAATCTAAAGACAATTTGGGCAAAAGCAGGAGTCATACCATTTTGCATAAATAAAGGAATAATTGTTGAAGATAGCATTCGCCATTTTAACGTACTAGATGGAACAAAAATCGTACATAACATTATTCCTATAAATGTTAAAACAATTAAAGGCAATCCCGTAAAATTACTTTGCGTAATAATAGAACTGACAAATGCAACTATAACATTACCCATATTAGTTTGTTTTAAAATACTTATAAATATAGAGGCTAAAAAGATCATAACTAGCATATTACCAATACCATCTAAAGAATGACCAAAATTATCACAGAAATCATCATGATTTTTAATTGTTTTAACCCCAATTCCATAAAATAAACCAAGAATAATAAATAATAAAGTAACGATAAAGACAAATCCATTACTAAAGAAAGAATTAACGCTAAAAAGCTTATCAATATAAGCCGTTTGACTATAATCGAGTAAAGCCCCACTTAAAGGAAGACCAGGAATAATACTATAAATAAAGACAATTAAATAAATAAAAGCACTTGAACAGGCATAAATCATACCTTTTTTCTCATCTTTAGTGACAATATCTTCTTCTAGTTCTCTTTCCGTAAATTCATATTTTGGTAACTTTTTAACAACAATATTTTCTGTCACAACAGTAATTATATATGATACTAAAATAACAGCAACACTCATAATGATAAAAAAGGATAAACCATTAACTGTATGCACAGAATCTATAGTTTGCGAAACTAAATTAGTATATGTTGATAAAGCCGAGTCCGTACTAGTGAAGAAAATATTAATAGCATTACCACAAGATAAAGCTGCAAAAGAAGTAATAATTCCAATTGCTGGGTTTCTTTTACCATAATAAAATAATAAAGCTCCTAGGGGAATAAATATTAAATATGATAAATCACCAAATAAACTGGATATAACACAAATAAAAACGAATAAAAATGTAACTGTTTTTTTCTTAAGCCTTTTTGTTGTTAAAGTAATAGCGGTTTGTAAAAAACCACTTTTATCCATTATACTAATACCCATTAAAAGGATTATCAAATTAGAAAGAACCGTAAAATTAGCAAAATTAGATACCGTATTTGTAAATATATATTTAATACCACTTAAAGAAAATAAAGATTTAACTAATTCAGTTACCGGTGTAATATCAGTCGTAATATTATTTATTTGATAATAAGTGGCTTGAACATCTAACAAATGAAAAATCCCACTTAAAATGATTGTTGCTACAATTAGAACAACATACGTCATAAGGGGATGTAATTTGCCTTTATTCTTTTTTCGCATTCTTCTCATCTTTAAGCACCTTCTTTAGCTTTTTTTGAAACTCTAATCTATCCATCATTATTTCTCTACCACAATTATTGCATTTTAATTTTATATCAACACCTACTCTAGTTATAGTCCATAAATTAGATCCACAGGCATGACTTTTTCGCATAATAACTTCATCGTTTAGAGAAAAACTTTTATCCATTACTCTTCACCTATAGAAATATCAAAAATTTCCATAATTCTTTCTAAATCTTTAATTGAATCAAATGTTATTTCAATTTTATTCTTATTTACTTTAACTTTATTACCAATTTTATCACTAATAACTCTTTCATACATAATAAGTTTTGGATCACTATTTTTTTCTTTCATTGGTTTTCTTTTAATAATTTCCTTGCCACTTACAATCCGTTCAATATCTCTGACATTTAAATTTTCTTTAATAATTCTATCAGCTAATTCTATAACTTGTTCTGGATTTTCTAATTTACTTAATACTCTTCCATGAGATGCTGATAATTCTTTATTAATAAGCATACTTTGAACTTTTTCTGGCAATTTTAAAAGTCCTAAAAGGTTAGTTATGTAACTTCTACTTTTACCAAATTTAGTAGCAAATTCATCTTGAGTCATACCTTTTAAATTAATAATATTTAAAACACTTTTAGCTTCATCTATAGGATTTAAATCTTCTCTTTGAATATTTTCAATTAAAGCAATCTCCATCATTTCTTGATCTGTAAAATCTTTAACAATGGCTGGTATTTCTTTTAAACCAGCAATTTTAGAAGCTCTAAGTCTTCTTTCACCAGCAATTAATTCATAACCCTTAATGCTTTTTTTAACTAAAACTGGTTGTACTACCCCATATTCTTTAATTGATTGGGCTAATTCATTTAAACTTTCTTCATTAAATTTAGTCCGTGGTTGATAAGGATTTCTTCTTATTTCATCAACATTTATTTCTACAATATCATTTTTACTTTCTTTAACAATCTCTTTTTCAAAATTGTCAAAATCGATAACATTGTTATTGGTAAATAATTGTTCTAAACCTCTTCCTAAAGCTTTTTTCTTAGTTTCCATTACGCTCAATCACTTCCTTTGCTAAATTATGATAAGCTTCGGTTGCTCGACTGGTAGGATCATATTCATTAATAGGTTTACCATGACTAGGAGCCTCAACTAATCTTACTAACCTTGGAATTATGGTATTAAATACTTTATCTTTAAAATATTTTCTAATTTCTTCTATAACTTCAAGACCAATATTAGTTCTACCATCTAGCATAGTTAATAGTACCCCTTCAATTCTTAAATTAGGATTCATACTTGATTGAACCATAATGATCGAATTTAAAAGTTGGGTTATTCCTTCAAGAGCAAAAAATTCGCATTGAACAGGAATAATAACAGAATCACTAGCCACTAAAGCATTCATTGTTCCAAGTCCTAAAGATGGTTGACAATCAATAATAATGTAATCAAATATATGCCTAATTTCATTAATGGCTTTTTTTAATTGTTCATTTTGATGAAAGTTTTGATCATCTAGCATTCTTTTAACAAATTCGACATCAACACCAGCTAAATTTAATGTTGAAGGAATAAGAGCTAAATTGTCAAATTCAGTTTTAATAATACTTTCTTCAATTGGGCATTTTCCTGTTATAACTTCATAGATATCGTGTTCAAAATCAGAGGAGGTGAGACCCAACCCTGTAGTTGCATTACTTTGGGGATCTAAATCAATTAATAATACTTTTTTATCTTCTTTTCCCAAGGCAGCTGCCAAATTGATACTAGTAGTGGTTTTACCTACTCCCCCTTTTTGATTAACTAATGATATAACTTTAGCCATAAAATACACCTCTAATTTTTCACACTCACTACTTAATATTTTATCACACAATATTAAATAGCACTAGAAAAAAGAAAGAATATTTAAAATTCTTTCATAATTTATCTATTCTTTTTTTAAAACCAAATTAAGAGCTTGATCTCTTTTCTTAATTATTTTAATTCCCCTTTGATATTTACTTTCTTTAGTTAAAGCAAGTCCTTCTATATCTCTATTTAAAAAATCATGAATATCATTTAATTTATGACCATCTAAAGATTTAACTTCTACTAGAACCATTTCTTCATCATAAATATTATTTCCATTTTTATATCTTACATTATCAATGGTTAAAATATAAGTAAGACCATCTTTTTCTAAAGTTACGACTTTACTTTTACTTAAAACTATTAAGGAAGGAACTAACCCCTCTTTAGAAAAATTTAAAACATTACCTAAAGCATTTTCTAAATCCCCAAAAGAAGGATTTTCTAATTCTTCATTATATTCCACACTTTTGTGATATAAATCGCCACTTTCTAAAGACATTTTATATGAGCCAAAATATTTTGTTCCATAAGCACTAGTTACTTTACTAACTCTTAATAAAGAATTAGTGGCAAATAATTTTAAATCAAAAGTATCATAATAAGTTTCTTCTGTTTCTTTATTAACTATATCGATTATTTGATAATCATTTTTTAAGAATGCTCTAAGTAAGTCATTTATTAAATTTTTTCTTTCTCCATCTAAGAAATATTTTAATTTAAATTCGGTTGGTTCTAAAAGGGGATTATGTACCTTTATAATTGAGGCCATTGTATCTTTCGATATATCATCTATATCATAACCATTACGACTGGCTAAATTAAGAAAATTTTCTATTACTTTTCCTAATTCATCTTCTTTTTGCTCATACCAAACATTTTCTTTACCTTCTAAATGTTGACGAAAAAAGGGCCAGAAATTAACATAATGATTATCACTATAAAAGACATAAGAATGATTATCATTTTGTAATTTATGAATAAGAATTTTTAATTTTCCTTCATTCATAACATCTTCCATATTAGCATTTAAAATAGACGCATCACCAAGAAAATATATAGCATTTTTATGTTTACCATTACTGCTTACTAACTCGGCTTTTCTTAAAATATAATCTTCATCTATTGCTTTTTTAAAAGTCTCTAATAATTTAAGAGGCTCTTTAATTATCAATTCTTTTTTAGCCTTAAAGCGGTTAGCATAATCTTTTAACATTTGAACTTCATTGGTGGCAAATTGCCCTAAAAGATAACTAAGTTCATGCATTAAACGACGATCCTTAATTCGATTTTCCGCTTTTTTTAAATATTCACTATATAGTTCTTGATAAACCAGAAAAGCTCTTTTAAATACTTCCATATCTTTATCGGTAATCTTTCTCGGATTATTACAACCATAAGTAGATGTTGCACTATTAGTGGTTTCTTTTAAAATAGCTTTTAATTCCTCAAATATTTCTAATTTATTTTTTTCCATCTTAGTCACCTTTATATATCTATTCACCTTCGTTTAATAATATTATTTTGTTCAACTTTTCTAAATACTTTTTCTTTAAATGAGTTAATCTTTCCAAATTATTTACTTCTTTTTCTAAAGAAAGCATATACTTTTTTAAAGTTTCTTCTTCCTCTAAAATATCTTTTAATAATTTAGCTTTCTTATTACTTATATTATTATCTGGTAACATACGTTACTTCCTTACATTAACTATCTTAGTTGCTTCCAGTCTTTTAATGGCTTCTTCTATTTCTTCATCTAATTGTTCATTTTCACTAATTAATTTACTTCTTCTTTTACCTAAAATTTTAATTCTATTTTTTAATTCCATAAAAATAGCATATTGCTTACTTAAAAGAGTATTATCGTCTCTTATTATTGGCTTTATTCCTTCATACTTTTCATTTCTTAATATAAAAGAACATCTAATATAAAGATTCTTTAATTCTCGATAAGTTTTAACACCTACTTTTTTTCTTAAACGAAGAAGATTAATATCTTTAGTCATAAAATCATTTACGGTATAAATATGCCATTCACTTAATAAACTTGCCAAATGAGAAGATATATTCAAATCGGATAAAATTGTCATCCCTGAAGCATTATCATCACTTTTAATTAATTCATCTCGAAAATTATAACCTAAAAAATGAATGTAATCGATAATTTCTTTTCCTCTATTTTTATCAATATTATAAATCTCATATACTTCTTTAGTAGATAAATTTATTAAATCTTCTAAAGTATTAATACGACTTTTTCTTAAAGAAGTTAAAATTTTGGGTTTAAAATCTAATAAGATAGAATCTAAAGAAATACTTAAAGGATCCCCCACTTCTTTTAAATCTCCTCTTACATAAATATAACTATAGATTAATTTATTTAACTTTTTTAAAGCCCCTTCTTTAATTTCTTTAACAGTTCTATTCCGTTTATGAACTATTTTAGCTATTTCTACATCAGTCATAAGTTTGCCATTTATAACACCCAAACGATGTCTCAAAATAGTTAATTCAATTTCGGTAAAGCGATCAGTTTTAACTATGCGTGTGTCTTTCAAAAGATTACTAAACTTATTTAATATATCTTCTCCTTTTTCATCAAAAACAATCTTTAAATCCGGAAATAAAGAAAACATTTCTTTTTGTAAATTTAAATATACGATATCCTTCATACTTATTCCCCCCCCTATTTTTTGCGGACCTTCTAAGTATAGCACATAAATAACTTATTTTCGAGTCCTTTTTTAAAAAAAAAGACCACTAATCAAAATGCGATCAGTAGTCTTTCTTATACTAATTCTAATCTAACTTCTAAAGCATCATCGCCACGGCGTTCATTAATTTTAATAATTCTAGTATATCCACCGTTACGATCTTTATATTTAGGAGCTAATTCATTGAAAACTTTATTAACGACATCTTTATCATTATGTAAAAATGCTAAGGCATTACGACGGGCTACTAAAGTTCCTCTCTTACCATAAGTAATCATTTTATCAACAAATTTTCTAACTTCTTTAGCTCTAGCTTCAGTTGTTACGATAGATTCATGCATTATAACATCTTTAGTAAGTCCTGCTAAAATGCTTCTTCTAATTCTTGTTTCTCTTCCTAATTTTCTATACATAGTTATTACTCCTTAAATGTAAGTCCTAAATCAGCAACTTTATCAAGAACTTCTTTTAGACTCTTCTTTCCTAAGTTTCTAATCTT
>CANRKS010000033.1 GCA_947631285.1 uncultured Bacilli bacterium
ATTCCCAATCTCATTATACATACCTTCTAACATATTAAATATACCACATAACGATACATTACGCAATATATAAATGACTAAAAAACTAGATTTTATCTAGGCTAATTCATTTTTATTTTTCTAAACTGTCAAAGTAGGGTCAACAAAATCTGGGTAAAAATTGACATTTTTGGGGGGGTATTATATAATAACCATATAAGATAAGAAAGGTGTTGTTAATAATAAAAAATTATTAACAACAATAGATGTTATGAATGAAGAAAATAGAAAGAAAATATTAATTGGAGGTATAATAGGTGTTGTAACATTAATAATTGTCGTAGTCGGAGCAACTTATGCATTCTTTTCTTTAAATGTAAGTGGGGATACCATTAATACTAATGTTGATATTGAAACAGGTAATGCAGATGTTGTGTCAATAGAGCCTGGTGAAGAAAATATGCACATCAATTTAGCTGTTTCTGATATGGCAAAAGATAGTCCAAATAAAGCTTATTATGCTACAACGGTAGAAGAAGAAGACTATAAATTAAATGAAGGAGAAGGTACATTAACATTTGCCACCATAACAGGAACCAATAAAGAAGAAAACGGATGTACAGCTAAAGTAACCATTACAATGGACACAAGTGATAATTCGATGGGAAAAGTCTTAAAAAATAATGATGCTATTCTTCACTTAGAAAGTGGTGAATATCAAGAAGATATCGATTTATCAACTTTACTAACTGAAGAAGCTCAATCTTCAGTAACAAAAGAAATAGAAGTAGAGATAAGTGTAAGTGAAAGTAACTCACCAACTATACAAGGATATTTAAAAATAAACAATACAATAGAAGATCAATCATACCTAGCAGGTAAGACATTAAATATCACGATAACAGTGGATAATTTAGTGTGTGGGTCAACTGGTTCAAAAGGACCATTAGCCCCTTTAGAAATGTTAAAAGCAAAAGGTGGAGAGACATTTGCTGGTGGAGAAAATCATACTACCGTAGTAGATGAGATGTATCGATATAAAGGAACAGCAGCAGAAGTAACAAATAACTATATTTGTTTTGGAACAGACAACACAGATACGTGTAAAAAAACGCCAAAAGATTATATGTATAGAATAATCGGAATAACAGATAAAGAAGATAAAACAATTAATCTTCCAGCCAATTCATTAAAGATAATCAAAGCTACTCCATCGAGTGAATCACAAAAATGGCATGAAAGTGATTCAGAAAATATTAAGTGGGATGCTTCTAATATGAAAACTTATTTAAATGAAACGTTTTATAATGCCACATTTGTAGAAGCAGCGACAAAGATACCAAATGCTGATTATTGGGAGTCGCTGATATTAAGTCATAGTTGGTATAATGAAGATTATACAAATATACCAGATGCAGAGCCAAAGACATCCCATACAGAAGCAAGTAAGATAGGCTTAATGTATGCAACAGATTATAAAAATGCTGGACCACTTAATTCACTTAATTGGTTATGTATTGATGACGGCTGGAGTACAAACAAAACCCTACAAGGGGATGCTCTATATGAGTGGACGATGAGTAGGTCTGGTTTCGATAACGGATTCACCCACGTATGGCTAGAAGATTGGTGGGATGGGTACGGAACCTTGATGGTTCGAACGGCGCGTAGTTCGTGCTCGGTTCGTCCTGTCTTCTATCTTCAATCTAGTATTACTTTAACTGGAGAAGGAAATACGGAAAATCCATTTATAATTCATTCTGCTTAATTACTTAAATAATAAGAAATTAAAAATGAAATAAGAGTAATAATAATACTTAATAAGTTAAAATTACCAGGATAAATAAATAATATTGAGGAAATAACAAAACCAATAATAGCACTATAAGAAGGACGGAAATAATTCTTTAATAAATAATTAATTAATTTTAAAATAATTATAGCGCTAATAAGGAAAGATAAAATAAAGGGAATAAAAGAAATAAGAATTTGCCCATTTATTAGGAAAGGATTAGCAATTATATTTAAAAAATATTTATAAACACCTAAAAGCATTAATAAAGAAGCCCCACTGATGCCGGGAATGATTTTACCAATGGCATAAAATATTCCCGCTAAAGTCATTGTTAAAAAATTAGGGTTTAAATTATTATCAGGTAATCTTTTTTCAAAAAGAAAAAGAATAATTCCTAAAATAAAAGTAGATAAAAAAGGAAGAAGAGAAATATTTTGATGGGTTTTTTCTTTTATTTCTTTTTCTAAACAAGGTATACATCCTAAAATAAGACCAATAAAGACATAAGAAATAAAAAATAATTTTTCTTCTAAAAGAAAGAGAATTATTTTACTAAAAAAAGAGACACTAATAATAATGCCCATGATTAAAGGCAATAAATATTTAGTGTTATTTTTTATGTCTTTAAAAAAATTTAAAAGTCTTTCAATAATGGTTTCATATATTCCTAAAATAGTAGCAATAACCCCTCCGGAAACACCAGGAATAATGAAACCAAGGCCAATAATAAGGCCATAGATTAAATTTTGTATCATAGTGTAAACCTTCCTATAATAAAATGTATTTAAAAAAATAATATGATATACTTAATACGTGATTATTATGAAATTGTTAAAAATAGCTATTATTTCTTTTTTAGTTTTAATTGTTTTAGTTTTTAGTCTTAATTTTTATATTATTATTAAATCTAGTAAAAGTATTCATGATATCAGTAATTTAAAAGGCTCTTATGATATGGCTTTAGTGTTAGGGTGTGGTATTAGAAATGGTGAACCATCTTTAATGCTTAAAGATCGCTTAGATAAAGCTGTTGAATTATATGAAAAAGGATATATTTCCGATATTATTGTCAGTGGTACTCATAAAGATAATTATAGTGAAGTAGATGTTATGGTTAAATATTTAAAAGAAAAAGGTATTCCGGAAAGTTCTATTATAAGAGATGATAATGGTAATTCAACCAGAGAAAGTATTAATAATTTTGCTAAAAATTATAAAAAGAAAAAAGTTCTTATTATAAGTCAAAAGTATCATTTATATAGAACTTTATATTTAGCTAGTAATAATAATTTAAAAGCCACTGGTGTCTATGCATCTTTAACTCATTACCGAGGTCAAGCATTTAGAGAAGTAAGAGAAATATTAGCGCGTCTTAAAGATTTCTTTATTTAACCAATATTTGGTACTAGCCAATTATTGGTTTTTTAATTTTTTAATTATTACTCATAATAATATTGATGGTGATAGAATGAAAAAATTATTATTAGTATTAAGTTTTTTATTAATGCCTCTTAATGTTTTGGCCTATTCTGATCATATATATTTAGGTGGTAATACTTTAGGTATTGAACTTGATTGTGATGGCGTTTTAATCGTGGGTTTTTATGAAGTTGATGGTCATATGAATAAAGGAAATCCCCGTTTAAAAATAGGCGATTATATAAGAAAAGTTAATGGAAAGGAAGTCAATACTTTAAATGAATTAACTACGGAAATAGAAAAATATGTGGAAGATGGACAAGTCGAAATTACTTACTATCGTGATCAAAAAGAAGAAGTAACAACCCTTCCTTTATTAAATGAAGATGGTATCTATAAAACAGGTTTATATGTTAAAGATAGTATAACTGGTATTGGAACTCTTACCTATATTGATCCTGAATCTCATATTTTTGGCGCTTTAGGTCATGAAGTTATTGAAGGAAGTAGTAAAAAATTAGTTGAAATTAAAAACGGAATCATATTTAGAAATTCCATTATTTCTATTGAAAAATCGACAGTTGGTTCAGCGGGCAGTAAAAATGCTAAATACTATTACAATACTGTTTATGGCAATATTGTTAAAAATACTAATCATGGTATTTTTGGATCATATAATAAAGGGATAAATAATTTAAAATTAGTTGAAGTTGGAAAAAAAGAAGATATAAAAATAGGCGAAGCCTCTATTTATACCGTTTTAGAGGGAGAAAAAGTAGAAGAATTTAAAATAAATATAACGAAAATAAATGATACTAGTGATACTAAAAATTTAACTTTTGAAATTACCGATCCTAAATTATTAGAAAAAACAGGTGGAGTAGTTCAAGGAATGAGTGGATCACCAATTGTTCAGGATAATAAAATAATTGGGGTAGTTACTCATGTAATTGTTGATAATCCTTATACAGGTTATGGTTTGTTTATAACAACAATGTTAGAAGAAGGAGAGAAGTAATCTCCTTTTTTTAAATGAAAAAAGAACTTAATAAGCTCTTTATAATGTTTCAATATTATTTTTAATAAAAGGATTTTTTAAATGATGCGTATCATCTTTTAGATCTTTTTCTTCCTCTTCTTTATTTAAATTACTAGTTTTCCCAATAACGGCATCTTTTAATTCTTTTTCATTAGTACCAAAGTCATCATTAACATCAATAACTCTTAATATTTCATCCATTGAAGTAATCCCATCCATAACTTTAGTTAAACCATCCTTAATAAGAGTATTTTCACTTTTACCATAAACTAAATTTCTTAATTCTTCTTTTCTTACATTATTAACAATGGCATCTCTAATATCTTGATTTATCTCTAATACTTCATGAATAGCGGTTCTACCTTTATAACCATTTATACATTCATCACAACCCACTGGTGTATATATTTCTTGAACATCGATATTTAGTACTTTTTGAAATAAATTCTTTTCATAAGGATTAGTAGGGCGAGCACTTCGACATTTAGGACATAATTTTTTAACAAGCCGTTGAGAAATAATTCCAGATAAGGCACTACCTAATAAGTATCTTTCTACATCCATATCTAAAAGTCTTTCAATAGTGTTTAAAGAGTTATTAGTGTGAATAGTTGATAAAACTAAATGCCCTGTAATGGAAGCCCTGACGGCAATTCTTGCTGTCTCATCATCTCTTATTTCACCAATCATGATAATATCTGGGTCTTGTCTTAAAATACTTCTTAAAGTATTACTGAAAGTTAAACCTATTTCACTCATTACTTGGACTTGATTAATCCCCGCAATTTTCATTTCAACGGGATCTTCAACCGTAATAATATTTCTTTCCATGGTATTTAAAACTTGCAACATTGAATAAACAGTAGTTGATTTACCAGAACCAGTCGCGCCGGTTACCATAATAATACCATTAGGCTTTTTAATTAAAGCATTGATCTTATCATAGTTTACTTTTGATAAGCCAATAGACTCTAAACCATTTAAACTCATGCGATAATCAAGAATACGGATAACAATTTTTTCTCCATCAACTGTTGGCAAACTAGAAACCCGTAAATCTACATCTAAGTTTTCAATTAAACCTTTAATGGCTCCATCTTGAGGAAGTCTTGTTTCGGTTATATTCATGCCTGAAATAATTTTAATACGGGTAATTAAGTTCTTTTTAACAGTCGCGGGTACTTTAGCATAATCAAGTAAAGCCCCATCAATTCTGATGCGGACATTTAAATCATCATCGGTTGGATCAAAGTGAATATCGGATCCACCATTTTTAACAGCGTCGATAATCATATCATTAACTATATCCACTACCGGTTTATTGTCATAATCAAATTCTTTAAACACTTTAGTATCACCGTTATTCCCTTTTACTACTTCTAATTATACAATAAAGAATCTCTTAAAACAATAAGAAAATAAAATATTTTTAAGCCCTATTTATTTACATAAAAGCTCTCTTTTGTTAAAATAAAAGAAAGGTTGGTAGGATAGATGAAACCATTAATAAAATTAGAAAATGAACCTGATGTTTTTATTGTTAACAACGTTAATGAATTTTTAAATCCTCTATGTATTTATATTCCTTTAAATGCCACTAAGGTTAAAGAAGGCCAATATTTTTATAAAGATACTTATTTAGATAATAATCTAATTTCAATATCTGGTTATGCGACATTATCTAATCCTAAACTTTTTAATGGTAAATGGCAAAAAAGTATTAAAATTGATAATGATTTTAAAGAAAATCTAAGTGAGAAAAAAATAAAACCTAAAGTTAAAACGAAAGAAGACTTAATCGTTGCTTTAGAAGCTAGTCACCTAGAAAAAATAAAAGATAAAATAAATATAACGCAAATAGATAATTTAGTTATCAGTTGTTTTGATGAAGAAATATATGAAATGAATGAATTTATGTGTTTAGCTGAAAATTATAAAGAGCTTTTAAAAGTTATAGATGATTTAAAGAAAATTTTGTCCCTAGATAAAGTAACTTTAGCGATAAAAAATACTAATGTTAAAGGAATAAAAAAAGTAAAATCAATTAAAGGAGTATATCCTGATTTACAAATAATGCTTCTTCCTGATCGTTATTTAATGAGTTATCCCAATAATTTATGTTCTTATTTAAATATTCCTAATGCTCATACTCTTATTTTAACTACTAATGAAGTCTATCAAATAATGGAAATTTTAAAGGGGAAAAAAATAAGTGAAATATATTTAACAATCAGTGGTAATGCTTTAAAAAAATCTTTAATCTTTAAAACAAAAGTAGGCGTATCTCTTATAGAAATAATCAAAAATTATCTTAAAATTACTTCATCTTCTTATGAAGTTTATTTAAATGGTTATTTAAAAGGCGTAAAGATGCCTTCAATAGATGATGTCATTATAACCGAAGATACTAAAAGTATAGTTATTAAAAAAGAATTGGAAGAAGAAGTTAGTGAATGTATTAACTGTGGAGCATGTATGAAAATATGCCCAGTTAATATCAATGTTAAGAAGTGTTTTTTTGAAGGCTATCAAAGTAAAAAATGTTTAGGATGTGGCTTATGTAATTACATTTGTCCCGCTAATTTAAAGTTAAAAGAAATGGTAAGGGGTGATAATAGTGCACAAGATGAAAACTAAAAATTTAGTTTTATTAGAACTAGCTCTTTTAATTCCCTTTATTTTTTATAGTCTTTATAAAAATGGTTATTTAATTTATAGTAAAGGTTTAATAAGTGGGGTAGCTATTTTTAAAATTTTATATTTATTATTAATTAGTTTAGGTATTAAAATAGGACTTGATTTAATCAAATATCGAAAAGTTAAAATTGATTATAATTTAGTTTATGCTTTTCTTATTCCTATGATTGTTCCTTACAATATTAATTATCTTTTATATACAGTTATCACTTTAATATCATTTATTATTAATTTCTTTTTAACTAAAAAGATAAGTTATAATCCAGTTTGCCTTTCATATATTGCCATTATTTTAGGGGAATATTTATTATTTGGCTTAGATTTTCAAAGCCCTCTAGAAAGTAATTATACTTTTAGTTTTTCCCTTATCGATTTACTTTTTGGTCGTCTAACGGGAGGGATTGCCTCAACTAGTATTATCTTAAGCTTATTAGCTTTTAGTATTTTAATCTATAATTTTTATTATAAAAAAGATATTCCTCTTTATCTCAATTTTACGTATTTATTATTAACTTTTCTTTATTTTTTAATTACTAAAGATAGTCATTTTATTTTAAATAGTGAAGTAATATTTGCAAGTATCTTTATTGCTCCCTTACCTTTATGTAGTCCCTTTAAAAGAGGATGGCAAATTATCTATGGGATTTTAATTGGCCTTGTTACTTTTATCTTTTCTCTTATTTTAAATAGTATTATTAGTGTCTATTTAGCTATTTTAATTCTTTCTTTCCTAAATAATGTCAAATTTCGCCAAAAGAAGTCAAAAAATACCCCTTGCTAAATAGAAAAGATTTTGTTAGTCTATAAACCAGGCACAGGAAAACAATAACGTTTTCTTGTGTTTTTTATTGGAAAGGAAGAAAGAAATTGAAAAAAATAATTTTTAGCTTGTTAATGTTTATGGCTTTTTGGGAAGTATCCTTGGCCGTTTCCGTTCGAAGTACAAAATTACCTTATTACATTAGAAGGAGTGATTCTAAAAGTGTTTACAATGTCTATAAATATTATGTGACTAGTCCGGATAATGTTGCTTTTCCTAAGGTTTATAGTAATATTAGAAGTGGAATAGGCTTTACCGAAGATTTTACTTATGATGAGAATACCACTCTTTATGATGGAAGTGTTAAAAGTATTTTTGCTGATGTAAGTTATTATGGTTATAATCTAGATCCTAGTGATGAAAATTACTACTATACTCAGTTTTATATATGGAAATATATTTTTAACTTCGACATTGTCATGTGTGATTCTAAAGGAAATATTCTTAAAGAGGAAGATAATGCTAAAATAAAAGAGATAAAAGAAGCAATCGCCCGTCATCGAACGGAAGAAGAATTTTTTAAGAATTCCAAAAAAGGTGAAATATGGCGAGATAATTATTTTTATTTTAGTAATAATGAACCTTATGAATTACCGAGTATTAAAGGACTTACTCTAGAAGAAATAGAAGGAGGTTTTAAAGTTTCTAATGAAGAAGTAGGTAATTATAAAGTAACTTTTTCTTCTTCAAATAAAGATGAAGTTAAATGGTATCATACGGATGGTGATTATGTTTTCCTCCAAAACTTAGCGGGACCAAGTGATTTAGAAAAAGTTTTAAATTATAGTGTCTACGGTACACCTTTTTTAGTAAAAGAACACATCGTGGGTGTAAATGGAAAATATGGAGATGCTCTAAGTATTCCTAATGTTTATAAAGTTTATTTAGAATGGTGGGAAAAACTGAGTGTTCTTCCCAATCAAGAAGTTTTCTTAAGAAGTAATAGTAGTTATACGCTTAAAGATTCTTCCTCTAATCCGGCTTTTCTACCTTTTTCGGACCTTTCCTTTACTGTTAATGATGAAGAAAATTATCTTTTAGATGTAACTCGTTATGTTATAAGTAAGAAAATAAACTTGAATATTTTAGATGATAATGAATATGCCATTTATTTAAAAAGTAATAACGAACTATACGAAGTGGTAGATAAAAATACCCCTGATGTAATTCTTCCTTATGGAATATATCTAATTAAGAGTAAAGATAATTCTTATCAAAAAGAAGTAGTTGTAGAGAGAGCAGATGAATTAACTATAGAAATAAATAATCCCCCAGTAAAAGAGGAAAAAGGAGAAAGGGAAGAAGAGGAAGAAATAAAAGATGAAGATGTCACTTATCCAGCTAATCCCAGTGAAGTAATTTGGCCTCCCGAAACTAATGATAACATTTTAAAAGTTCTTTTGAATTTTATCATTAGTAGTGAAATAATATATAAAATGAAAAAAATAATTAACAAACTAAAGAGGGCTTAAAAATAGGCCTTTTTTCTATCTGTAAATTATTGTCAATAATACGTAAACGAAACTTAATTATCATTTTTTTGAGGGAAATTTCATTTACTTTCTCCTTTCCATATAGTACAATAGTGGTAGACAGTGGATGACTGTGTCAGAAAGTGGGTGATATAAATGTTCATGGGCGAATATCATCACAATATTGATGAAAAGGGCAGAATCGTCTTGCCTGGTAAATTTCGAGAAGATCGAACAAAAATAGTCGTAACTCGTGGTTTAGAGAAGTGTTTGTATTTATATACAACGGAAGATTGGCAAAAAGTTGTAACAAAATTAGATACCTTACCTTTCACTAAAAAAGATGCCCGAACATTTATGAGATCCTTTTTTGCCGGTGCCTCTGTATGTGAATTCGACAAGATGGGTCGAATCAATATTACCTCCCCGTTGGTTAGCTACGCCG
>CANRKS010000034.1 GCA_947631285.1 uncultured Bacilli bacterium
TCTCTTTTATTATTTTCTGGTTCTTTTGGCTTATTAATTTTATTAATAACAAACAAGGTAATTAAAAGAATAATTATAATGCTAACCAAAACAATTGCTATTAAATAAAATTTTTTCCTGTCATTATTTTTTTTCATTTACTGCTTACCTTTCTATTTTCTTTAAATCTCTTTCTTTTATTGCTTCTCTTTTATCATAGTTCTTTTTACCACGACATACGCCTACGCTTACTTTAGCTAAATTCTTTTTTAAATAAATTTTTATAGGAATTAAAGCATAACCGTCTTTTTTACTTAATTCTTCTAATTTTCTAATTTCTTTTTTATGAAGTAATAATTTCCTTTCTCTTCTTTCGTCATGATTAAAAATATTTCCTTCTTCATACTTAGCAATATACATATTAATTATATAAGCTTCTTCATTTTTTATGCGAATATAAGTATCTTTTAAATCAGCAGATCCTCTTCTTAATGATTTTATTTCCGTTCCAACTAAGGCAATACCAGCTTCAATTTCCGATTCAATAAAATAATTAAATTTAGCTTTTTTATTAATTATTTCCATCTTGCACCTCAAAATCAATCATTGCTTCTTCTTTATTAGCATTAACTACTTTTATTTTAACTTCGTCTCCTAGACGATAACTTTTCTTCTTATCTTGACTAACTAAAGCAAGCATTTCTGGAATGTAACTATAGTATCCAGAAAGAGTGCTAATATGAACTAAACCCTCTACTAAATTGGGAAGTGAAACAAAAAAGCCAAAATTGGTAACAGTTGTTATGATACCAGTGTACTCTTCACCAATATGACTTTCCATATATTCAGCCATTTTCATATCAACGACTTCTCTTTCAGCCTCAACTGAAGCTTGTTCCCTTTCAGATGAATGATCAGCAACTAAAGATAAATACTTGGCAAAATATTTAAGCGTATCTTGATCCAATTCCTTTTTAAATAAATAAGTTCTAAGAAGCATATGCACAGTTGTATCAGGAAATCTTCTTATTGGTGAAGTAAAATGGGTATAATTTTTTAACCCCAAGCCAAAATGGCCAATGTTACTTGAACTATAAACAGCTTTTTGCATACTTCTTAAAAGCATACTAGAAAGTATTTCATATTCTTTATAATCTTTTAATTCTTCTAATAATTTTTGCATATCTCGAGAAGATGATTCAATACCTCTAGTATTTACTCTAATATTTAAAATTTTTAGCATATTTAAAAATTCTTCTATTTTTTCTTTTTTAGGTTCACCGTGAACACGATAAATAAATGGTAAGTCCATATTATAAATATGAGTTGCTACGGTTTCATTCGCCGCAATCATAAAATCTTCAATTAACTTTTCTCCTTCGTGTTGTTCTCTTTTCTTTATATCTATACACTTACCTGTTTCATCTTGAATTATTTTTGCTTCTGGAATATCAAATTCAATATATCCCATTTGCACTTTTCTTTTTCTTAAAATATGAGCTAATTCTTGCATTAATAATAAATCATTTTGATATTCTTCATACCCTTTTGGAACAATACCTTCTTCTAAAATTTGATTTACACACTTATAAGTCATTTGTTTTCGGCTTTTAATAATTGATTCAAAAATATCATAATTTGTTACATTACCCTTAAAATCAATATTCATAACACAACTTATAGCAAGTCTTAAAACACCAGGATTTAATGAACAAATACCATTAGAAAGTTCATGAGGAAGCATAGGTAAAACTTTATCAGCTAAATAACTAGAAGTACCTCTTTCTAAAGCAGCATTATACAAACTAGTCCCCATTCTGACATAATATGAAACATCAGCAATATGAACTCCTAACTCATAACCATCAGCATTTTTTTTAATACTAATGGCATCATCAATATCTTTAGTATCATCCCCATCAATTGTAAAAATAGTTTCACTTGTTAAATCAACTCGGCCAATTTTATCTTTTTCTAAAACTTCACTCGGTATTTTTGCAACTTCTTTTTTGACTTCATCACTAAATTCTAATTCAATATTATGTTTATAAGCAATTGTTAAAATATCTATATCTGGATCATTTTTATGCCCTATAATTTTAACAACTTCCCCTTTAAATCTTTTGGCACCAACTTGCTTAGTAAGATTAACTAGTACTTTATGACCATCAACTAAATTAGCAAAATGATTTTCTAACTCAATTTCAATGTTTAAATTTTTATTGTCTAAAATAATAGTGGGCTTACCCTTAACATAAAGAATTTCCCCGATTACTTTATCTACTTTTCTTTCAAGAATTCTTAAAACTTTCCCTTCCATCTTACCATTTCTAGTAAAACGATCTACTAAAACTATATCATCATTAATGGCGCCATTTAAATTATCCTTGGCAATGTATAAATCTTCACTAGTATCTTCTTTTATTAAAAAAGCATAACCATGTTTAGTAACACTTAATCTACCAACTTCTAGACTTTTACAATCTTGCATAAGCATATACTTATTTTTTTTCGTTTCGTGAACAATCCCGCTTGTTACTAAGTCCCTTAATTCTTGAGTTAAAGCATTAATCTCTTCCGGTGTCTTAATACCTATATAATCTTTTATTTCCTCAATCGTCTTAGCTTTATCTTCTAAGCCTAAGTATTCCAATATCTTATCTTTCATATTCTCTAACCCCTTTATATTCACAAATCTTTTCCCCATCTTCATTCCAGCTTACTCTTACTACTTCATTTTGATTTATTTCCTTATTCGTACATGCATCATTTTCACTATTAATTAATCCTTCATTGATTAAGGTGCTAAGAGTAATATCCGGACAACTTTCACGATTACATTCTTCTTTATGTAAAGAGGCATATATACAAGCAGCATCTTCTAAATCCATAACAAAAGCTTCACAATTTCTATTGCGATTATCTTCTAGTGTTTTAGTTAAACTAATCGTAACAATAACTCCTAGGACTCCCATTATAGTTATAACCGCTAGAAGTTCAATTAATGTAAAACCTTTATCATTCATATCTATCACATGTTAATTATAACAAAATTAAAAAAGATATTCTATAAAATCCATAGAATATCTAATAATTCTTATTAATCAGTAACATTTCCAATTAGATAAGGTGTTTCAATTGTTCCTTTACCAGTTAATTTTAAACCTGGTTTTAGATAGAAGACAGGACGGACTCCGTTACCAGCAGACACAACAGCCGTATTGACACGACCAATTCCGTCTATATTCCACACCTTGATGAGGCCACCAGAAGTCATCGTATCTGTGCTAGTCATAAGCCATTCTGCTTGAGCTTTTGGTTGTTGCAAAGTTCCGGCGGTTAATGTTCCGGTGTTAGGAGCTAAGTTTAAACCTCTATTGATATGTAACCAATTGGTTGTATTTTGTACTCCAGCATATAAATAATCACTCAAGTACATCAATCCAACTGAATTATCATTTTCTAATTTACTACTTCGTTCTCTTTTATAGGTTACTTTAGGGACAGGATCAGTTGTCGTCTGATTATCAACTCCATAATACCATTTTGGATGTTCGACAATTAGACTTGTCCAATTATTATTTTGCATATATTTATAATTAGGATTAGCCACAAAATAACTTTCTTCACTATTGGTACTATTTAAATATTTATACATATCTGATTCAGGCCATGTTATTTTTTGACCGTTTGGGTCATAACGATGCCAAATAAAATCGGTCCCTGAATCAGTAGATCCAAATAATCCGGTATTAGTTACTATTTTAGTTGCCTTTATTACTTTTATTTGATTATTTGTTTCATCTATTCCCATTATTCTATACATATACAAATCTAAATTTGCTAGACAGTCGTCTTGATTGTCTGTTCCAAAACAGATGAAATTATCGGTTACTCCTGGTAAATTTCCTACAAATCTTCTTAATGTATCTAAATCTTCAGTAGCTACGCCTTCAGCAGTTAATTCTTCATTTCTTGCTTGTAATGCTTCATAACTTTCTAATGTTCCACCTTCACCACCAGAATTTTTGATAATTAAACCAAGGGCATCTTCTGTTTTAGCAAAATATAAATAACAATATAAAGTTGTATTGGTAGTCATCGTGGCTGTAAATGTATCTTCATTAAAATTAAATACATCTACAGTTTTTTGCTTAACACCATCACCATCATAACATTCGGCTTTTACATAAGCATGGGTCTCTATATCTGGCCAGTTAGTTCTATCGGTTATTTCTTCGTAGCTACTTTTTTCGTTATTATACATTAAATAAGCAAACATCTTATTATTTTTTATTTCATTTTCTGTATAAGTAACTTTTTCAACATCATCATTTAATTTTTTGAAAGGTATAAACAAAAATATACCTTCCCCAATAATTAATAAACATATGCCTATTATAAGTAATTTCTTTTTCATCTTTATACTCCTTTAAAATATACATAACAAATATTAGGTTTTTCAGTTATTACTTGAATTTTATTGTTTTCATAATTAACTTGGGTTTTTATTTTATCGTTAACGCAAACAAAACCTTCCATTTTATATGTATTATCTGGTATTACATTAGTAAAGCGATATAAACTATCTTGATACTCTACTGACCCATAAGTATTATCTTCAACTAAGGCATAGATAGTGCCATTTGCTAAAGGATCTGTATCATAATATAGTCTACATACTACTTGCCTTCCCATACTTTCTACAACATTTACAGTTAACTTATTATCTTCCAAACTAGAACCAACATAACTGTCATCTTTAGGAACACAATTAGATTTATCTTCATTTATTTTAAATCCATATATAGGATTTTATTTACTAAATTATAAGACTTTTCATCACTTTGATCTTGCAAATAAATTTGGGTAGCAAAATCAGCATCAGTGGCTTTTTCAGGTAAATTAGCATTACCCATAAAACCTATTGTAGCATTTATAATTGATACTTCATTTTCCCCATCATAATAAGCATAACTATCCTTTAAAAAAACTTTTAAAGCACATAAAAGGGTCATTATTAGGAGTAATGATATTAATATTTTTAAACGATTATAATATTTAACATTATCTTTTTTATCCATCTTATTCCTCGTATTTTATAACAATCAATTAAAATGTAAGTATTATTCTACATCAATATTCTCAAATACTTCATCTTGAAAAAATTCACTTAAAGGCATATTGATGCCATGACATATTTTACTAATGGTTACTAATGTGGGATTTTTACTTCTTCCATTTAAAATACTATCAACCGTACTTTGCATTAGGCCAGAAGAAATAGCTAATTTATTAACTGTCATATTACGTTCATATAATATTTTATTTATTTTAGTTTTTACTGCATCATTCACCTTCATATTATCAACCCATAATTATAATATAACCAAATTCAATTCTTTTTATAACGATTAATCGTTATGTTATTCTGTATTCAAAACATTACCTATGTATCGTTAATTTTTGCTTGAAATTGTCCACTTTGAAAATTCAGCTAATTATAAAAATTTCCCCTTTATTAAAATTATTATAATATAATTTTGTTAATCTATCTACGTACCGGACATTATAAAAAAATGTTGAAAAGCCATTAGTTTTCAACATTAATTTAAGACAAATTAAAAAGAGGTTTGACCTCTTTATTGTAAAAATATAATAAGTGATATTACGAAGAAAAGAATACCAAGAACTAAGGTAGCTCTGCTTATAAATAGTTCGGCTCCTCTTTCTTTCATATTTTGAAATAATTCTTGATTACTTCCCGTTATAATACCAGATCCATCAGTTGCTTTATTACTTTGTAATAAGACAATGGCAATAAGTAATACGGCAATGACAAGTAGGATAGTTTCTAACATTAATTATCTTCCTTTCTATAAATAGCGTCTTCTAATTCTTCTTTATTCATCTTAGAAAATCCTTTAATTTTTAATTCTTTCGCTTTTTCTTTTAATTCTTCTAAAGTCATTTCTTTTTTATTTTCTACTTCTTTAACTTCAAAATCTATATTACCATTTTCGACAATGTATTCAATTTGTTCTTTAGTTAAAGTTTCATATTTCATTAAAGCATCAGATAAAAGCATTATTAAAGCTTGGTTATCAGCTATGATTTCTTTTGCTTTTTCATAACATTCTTCGATAATTTTTCTTACTTCTCGATCAATCTCTAAAGCTACTTGATCACTAAAGTTTTTACTCTTACCATAATCTCTACCTAAGAAAACACTACCACTTTCTTCTTCATATTGCATTGGTCCTAAATCACTCATTCCATATTCCGTAACCATACTTCTAGCAATACTTGTGGCTTTTTTAAAGTCATCAGATGCTCCCGTTGATATTTCGTGTAAGAACATCTCTTCACTTACTCTTCCTCCTAAAAGACCAGTAATTTCCGCGGTTAATTCTTTTTTAGTCCGAACTAACATCTTTTCTTCTTTAGGAAGCATCATGGTATATCCACCGGCCATTCCTCTTGGAATAATTGTTATCTTATGAACTTCATTGGCATCTTCTAATTTAATACCAATTACAGCATGGCCTGCTTCATGAATTGAAACTAATTTTTTCTCTTTAGGTGTAATTTGTTTTGAAGCTTTAGCAGGACCCATTAAAACACGATCTGTCGCTTCATCTATTTCATTCATACCAATCGCCGATTTATTACGTCTTACAGCAAGTAAAGCCGCTTCATTAAGTAAATTCTCTAAATCAGCTCCACTAAAACCTGGCGTTCTTAAACTTAAATTATTTATATTAACTGTTTTATCTAATATTTTATTCTTAGCATGAACTTTTAATATTTCTTCTCTTGATCTTGCATCCGGTAAATTAATAGTTACTTGGCGATCAAAACGACCTGGACGAAGTAAAGCAGGATCTAATACATCAGGTCTATTAGTCGCCGCGATTATAATTATACCTTCATTTTCTCCAAATCCATCCATTTCGGTAAGTAATTGGTTTAATGTTTGTTCTCTTTCATCATGGCCACCGCCAAGTCCAGTACCTCTTTGACGACCAACTGCATCAATTTCATCGATAAAGATTAGGCAAGGAGCGCTTCTTTTGGCTTCCTTAAACATATCTCTTACACGTGATGCTCCAACACCAACAAATAATTCTACAAAATCAGAACCACTAATGTAGAAGAAAGGAACATTTGCTTCTCCCGCTACTGCTTTGGCTAGTAAAGTTTTACCAGTTCCGGGAGGACCCACTAACAAAACACCTTTAGGAATTCTCGCTCCTAATTTTTGGAATTTTTTAGGATTTTTTAAGAAGTCTATTAATTCCGCTACTTCTTCTTTTTCTTCCGTTAAACCTGCTACATCATTGAATGTTTTCTTATCACTATCATTACTAAGTCTTGCACGGCTTCTTCCAAAATCTACAGAATTTTTATTAGACATTGCTAACTTCTTAACTAAGATATAGCCAAAAACAATGACTAACACAAATGGTAAAACATTAACTAAAACATAAAGGATAGCACTACTGCCAGGATCACTTTTAGTATCATATTCTTCTATATCATTTTTAGTCAAATATTCAGTTACTTGTGCTACTTCTCCTTCAATTATTTTAGTTTTGAAACTTTCAGTTTCTTTATAACCTTTTAATTTTCCTTCAACATAATAAACAGATTCATTACTATTGGGAGTAATTAATATTTCTGTAACATTGTTATCTCTTAAGTTTTGCATTAATTCTCCCGTTGTAAGTTCATTTACTTTATTACCTTGTAAGGTAACTATTATTAAAATCGCAGCAATTACTCCACATAATATTATATATGGAAAAGTATTTTTCATACGATTATTATTATTTGGTGTATTATTCATTTTATTCCTCCATGTACTTAAGTATTATATCATACTTTTCATTAATTTCCTTATCAAATATTGATTTTTTTAATCCTGGAAGCCAAATTACTCTATCTTCCTTATCTAAAACAATTGGATATTCTTTTCTTTTTACAGGATCAAGCTTTAAATCAATAAAAATATCTTTTATTTTTTTACTCCCTTTTAAATTTTTTACTTTTATTTTATCACCATTTTTAATATTGCGAACTTTTAAAGGTAAGGATAATTCTTTACTATTTAATCTAATTACATTATTACTAGTATCATTACTCTTATTAATAACTTTAATTATATATTTATTTAAAATATTGATTTCATCATTTAATGTATATTCATAATCTTTAACATTTTTATTTTTTTCAATAATTAAATAATTATAACTTCTTCTCGCAATAAAATTATCACTTAAAGAAATACTTTTATTACCACCTTTATTTAATAATTTTTTTATTTCTCTAAATTCACTATCATTAATATTAAATATTTCTTCTTTTTGAATATCTTCAATAACTCTTTCTAATATCTTATCAACAATAAATTCATCTTCTTTAATTAAAGCGTCAATATATATTTTACCATCTTTATATATTTTCGCAATCTTTTTATCAATTATTTTGTTGATAAAATTATTTGTTCTTTCTAACTCTTCACTATATTTTAAAAATTTTAAATAAACATTTTTATCTTCTTTTTTTAATTCTGGTAACACACGTTTCCTAAACCTATTTCTTGTATATTTTTCATTTTCATTCGAAGCATCTATTACATAATTTATTTTATTTGCTTTTAAATAATCAATAATTTGCTCTTTATTTAGAAAAAGAAGAGGCCGAACTAAATAATAGTTATGATATTTACTTATTTTAGGTATTCCTAAATACCCTTTTAAATTACTCCCCCTTACAATACGCATTAATATAGTTTCCATTAAATCATCCCCATGATGGGCAGTCATTAAATATTTAGCATGATATTTTTTTACTACTTGCTCCAAAAAATTATAACGTTTTAATCTTCCTTCACTTTCAGTAAATTTATTATTTTTATATTCTGTAATAGTAAATTCTTCAAAAATTATTTTATTTTCTTCACAACATTTTTTCACAAAATCTCGTTCACTTTTATTTTCTTTTCGTGTATTATGATTAACATGAGCACAAATAATTTTAAGATTATATTTCTCTTTTAAAGAAATTAAAACATGAAAAAGACACATAGAATCTGGACCACCTGAATTGGCCAAGACTAATGTGTCATTAATATTAAGTAAATTATCTAAAAAATTAAATACGTCTTTCATAAATAATCACAAGCCATATTGTACCTAAAATTTATTTATTTAGCAACAAAATTCACAAAATTATCATTTAATTATTTTTGTTCTTAAATTAAATGTTTTTTAAATTAAAATCTAACATTTCTAATATGTCACCATCTAATATTTTTTCAGGATCATTATTCTCATAATTACTTCTTACATCTTTAACTAATTTATATGGTTCTAAAATATAACTCCTAATTTGGCTTCCAAAATCAATATTCATTTGTTCTCCTTTTAGAACTTTCTTTTTCGCTTCTTCTTCTTGTAAATATTTTTCATATAGTTTATTTTTTAATATTTTTAAAGCCATATCTTTATTTTTTAATTGACTTCTTTCGTTTTGACAAGTTACTACAATTTTACTAGGCAAATGAGTAATACGCACTGCTGAATTAGATGTATTAACTGATTGACCACC